>JAXHTB010000108.1:0-10655 GCA_034190185.1 Spirochaetota bacterium
ATACATCAACGCGATGTAGTTCCTAAAAAGGGTGCATCTGAGGGGAAAAGCTCCTTGCTAAACCTTTATGAAAGGGTGGTTCAATATTTTAGTCTGAAATTTAGTTCAAAGCAGGTAGGTATATTCTCCAGGCAGTTGTCAACGCTTCTGGGTGCTGGGATGCAGCTTTTAGTCGCTATTACAGATATAATTGATCAGATAGATAATAGAAATTTCAAACAGATCATAGTTGATATTAAAGAAAAACTTGCAGAGGGTTCCTCTTTTTCAAACTGTCTTCTACGTCATGAAAACATCTTTTCTTCCATGTATATAAACATGGTGCGAGTTGGCGAGAACCTCGGTTCTCTTGATCAAGTTGTTGAGAGACTGGCTGATATTGAAGAAAAGAAAAATATTTTAAAAAGCAAAATTCAGTCTGCATTATGGTACCCTGCTTTTATGATATTCTTTTCAACACTTGTTGTTCTCTTTCTTATGATTAAAATAGTGCCCTCCTTAAGCAGGATGTTTCAGGATATGGGAAGAGAGCTTCCATTGCCTACAAAGATTGTTCTTGGAGCCAGTGATTTTTTTTCAGGATACTGGTATTTACTCTTGATTATAATTGTTGTAATTCTATATTTTATCAATCGTTATATAAAATCTCCTGAAGGCAGTTTAAAGATTGATCAGTTAAAATTGAAATTACCAATATTCAGCAATTTCTATAAGAAACTAATTGTGCTTCGATTCACACAGAATCTTGGAATTTTATTAAATAATAAGGTTGATATCCTGAAATCCTTTGAAATTGTAAAAAAAATTGTAGAAAATCAAATAATTGAAAAAAAAATTGCCGATGCAGCTATTAAAGTTAAAGAGGGATCAACCGTCTCAAATGCTTTGACTAAATCTGACTTCCTGCCTAAGTTGGTTCTTGGAATGATCTTTGCAGGAGAAGCAAGTGATAAACTCGATGAGATGTTAATAAAAATTGGAGATGTATATGAAACTGAACTCGATCTTTCAATAACAAGCCTTACTAACCTAATAGAACCGATTATTATTGTCCTGGTTGGATCTGTTATTGGATTAATTGTGATGTCAGTGCTATTGCCAATATTTGAGATGAATCTTTTGATACAGTAGTTTTATATTAAATATGAATAAATTAAACATTTTTAATGGAGGGAAAATTGAATAATATAATAAACCAAATAAAGCAAAGAATAAAGCTCCTTATAAGTGAAATAGGATCCGAAAGGGGAATAACATTGATAGAGCTTATGATCGTAATAACAATTATTGCGATATTGTCAATATATGTAGTCCCGAAATTTATGGACATGCCCCAAAAAGCAAGGATCAGCGCTGCTAAACAACAGATATCAGGCTTTGGATTAGCTCTTGATCGATATTACCTTGATAATGGATTCTATCCTACTAGTGAACAGGGATTAGATGCCCTTGTTAATCCACCTAATACTGAGCCTGCACCTATGAATTATAATAAAGGCGGATATATGAAAAAAAAGGAGATTCCTAAAGACCCATGGGGCAGAGATTATATATATATATCCCCTGGCGAGTCAGGAAATGACTATGAGATATTAAGTTACGGCGCTGATGGCCAGGAAGGCGGTGAAGACTATAACGAAGATATAAAAAGTTGGGAATAAAGAGATAATATATCAGAAACATGCAATTGGAAATGCAGCGAAATAAAATATTACAGCTTAATAACCTCAGCAAGTGATTCTTGAAGATAGATTGACAAATGTAAAATTGGAATGTGAATAGTATATTATACATTAAAGATAGATTTAAAAATGATAGGGGTTTTACATTAATTGAGGTACTTATTGTTATTGCAATAATATCTTTAATGTCATTATTTGTGGCTCCACGGATATCCAATTTCTTTGGAAGCGCAAGGGGTAGTTTTATTATCCTAACCAATATGATAGCAAAAACCTTTGATGACTCATTCATAAATGAACGATTGAATTTTATGGTTATTCATCTTTCTGAACCTGGGGAAGATACAGGGGAAGATAAAGAAGATATATTTTCACATACAAATGGAGTATCAGTTGTTAACTTAAATGAAGAGGGTATTTTTAAAGAAACCTCAAATAAACTCCTAAAATATAAAGAGTTTCCAGACTACTTCATTCTGGAAGAAGTGCTAATCTCCACAGGTGAAACTATTACTAACGGCAATGTTTTAATTCCCTTCTATCCTCAGGGATATTCAGATAATGTTATCTTACATATACTTGTAAACAATGAAGAAAGGTGGTCTGTAAGAATATACAAACTGCAAAAGGAAGCGGAGATATTCCGCGATTATATTGAGTTTTAAATGCCCCAGATGATCCAAATGATAAGAAATTAAGTGATGGGTAAAATATTATTAGCTTAATAGAGTGTTTTCGATTGAATGCTTATCAATCAGGAGATTAAATAAACAGTCATGCTATACAGACTATTATTGACATTAATAATATTTCTGTCTGCATTGAGTGATTCAACCTCCGAGATGCGCTTCTTCCCATCTGATAAACTTATCCAAATTCCTCACAGTTCCCTTCTAAGATCTCCATCAATCGATGTTTTATATATACATTCCGCTGAAGATAATACAAATTATATGGGATATAATTTCGGATCAAAGATACCGATGCTCTTCATTCATGGAGATAATTCAATGCAATATCAGTTTGGCGGATTTGGCGGTGTATTTACACGATTTGAGCTTTTCAGTGAATCATTTAATTTTGTTCATTCTGACTTTCTAGGCGGCGTTTTTATGGATGCAGAATATTATAGCTTTTCCTTTGAGACAATGTTGTATCATATAAGCTCCCATATTGGTGATGATTATATCTATTACGAGGATGCTGAGATCAAGGATGTCGGATTTGAGGCTGTTCGGCACTATACCAATCTTGAAGTAATTAAAATGCTGATTATAAGCATCGGATTTGAGTATAAATTTTCAAAAAGACCAGATAATTTAATTTTTTATGATAAGTCCTTACTTGTAGGCAGCAGAATCGATCTTCATTCAAAAGGGATACCAATATTCCTGGAATGTGAGCTTGAAGTAACCGGTATCGAGAATTCTCCAAATGTTGGAATTATGCTTGGAACATATCTGGGATATCTCTTCAATAATATCCTACTAAATTTTGAAGGACAATCCAGAGAACTTCATGAGTTCACAATCCACTATTATTACGGATACTCTAAGATGGGTTATTTTTATGATAGAAAGGAAAATATTTTACTAATTGGTCCAACATATCGATTCTGATATATAAGAATATCTCACTATTAGCTGGGCTAAACATAAAGTGTATTGAGTAAATAATTATAGGTTCGTTAACTTATCATACTATTTATTTATAGCATCTGGGAAACCGGCAAAGTTCTTTCATTTTCAGAAATTTGATACTATTGTCAATTTTAATTATTCTTTCGACAAAGTCATCTCAGCCTCAATCAGTTTCATAATCAGCGAATATCCCATAAACCCAAAACATTCAAGCTCTATCCTTCTTGGAAATCCGTTGTTATTCACAGAGGATGCCTTCACAGTGCGTAATTTTTTAAATCTGTTGTTATACTGATAGATCTTCCAGATACCATCTGTATAGCGAGCTATATCAACGATCTTTCCGCTGTCACAGATATATCTGCAGGCATACCCATTATTATCAAGCATACCGGACTTAATGATCTCTCCCTTTGGATTAAAGAAAATTAGCCTAATATCATCCATTAGAGCATTTGCAAATTCAACTGAATCAAAGTGAGACAATCCTCGTTTGATTGTCACCCTACCCTTTGAATCCAATGCTTCGAATATCACTAGCCCCTCAATTGTCATTATTACGCTATGAATAGCATCAATGTCAGGATCAACCACCAATACACCTATTACAGAGCTCCTTGATCCATCAGGCAATACAGCCTCAATTGAATGTATAAGACGACATCTTTCAAAAATAAATGGGAAGTTGCATCTTACATTAACATTCATCATTATTGATTGATCTAGAGGCTCAAGATATGGAAGGCTTTTACATGAAATAAGAAAAATACTTGCGGATAACAGTAAAGCACAAAATTTCATTCGATTTCCCGAAAGACCGATTCTTTGATTTTTTTATTGAGTTTAACATTTGTAAATTCCAGCAATGTAAAGGAATTTTTATTTTCTATTAGCTTTACAGATCTTATAACTCCAGGCTTTGGGGATAGTTTTAGCTCAATGCGCTGGATTATATCCGCAAAAGATTTTTTTTTGGGTCTAAGTACTATTTTTGACGCAGGCCTAGTAGAAAGAGATGCGGAAAAATTTGGATTTTGATCAAAGCTGCCAGTAAGCCACATAACAATCTCCTCCATTATAATACGCATTCCTTGAAGCTTAGCACTAACATCTTCTGTATAGACCCCTTCTACTTTTATATAACGTTTAATCCTTCCTCTATGCATCAACAGAATGCTTTGTACAGGAGAGATGTATTCCCATCTTAACGAATTTGGCGATAGAAAAAAGATGCTACCCTTTGAAATAAGGGGTTTTGTGAGAATTTTCATATACTTTTTTTGAGTGAATTGAGCGCTTAAGGATATTGTGTTCTCTGCTGTTTCTTTTATCTGCTTCCAATTATTTGCCCAACGAACTGAAAGTGTACAGGCAAGTATAATCAACAATATTTTTATAGATAATTTTCTTCTTATCATTTCTTATTTAATTTTTAGCTCTTTAGAACATACCGCCATTAACTGAAATTACCTGACCAGTGATATAAGATGCATCATCTGAGCAGAGAAAACGAACCATTTTGGCCACCTCCTCAGGTTTGCCTATCCTTTTCATAGGAATCATCTCTGTGATAGCGTCTATTGGAGCATCTTTGATCATTTCTGTATCTATTAAACCTGGCGCTACAACATTTACCCTTATGCCGATCCGAGCAACTTCTGTTGAGATTGCGCGGCTTGCTCCTATCAACCCTGCCTTAGCAGCGGCATAATTTGACTGTCCTCGGTTTGGGTATAAAGCTGCTACAGATGAGATTGATACAATTGAACCGCGGCGTTTTCTGATCATCTTCTTTAAAACCGGTTTTGTGATGTTATAAAATCCCTTAAGTGTTGTATCTATAACCGAATCCCATTCATTATCATGCAGCATGAGAAACAAACCATCAGCGATTATCCCAGCATTATTTATCAGGACTTCAATATTATTAAAACGTGAAGTAATTTCTTCTATACATTTTTTTGTATCATCGGCATTTACAACATTAAATTGAATAATTTCGCCATCTCCACCCTCTGATTTTATCATATCAAGTGTTTCTATTGCTGAATTTTCATTTGATTTATAATTTACAATGATATAATAACCATCTTTAGCAAGTTCTATAGATATTGCGCGGCCAATACCCCTACCCCCGCCTGTTACAATCGCTACCTTCTCTTCACTCATTATTATTTTTCTCCTTGCATATATTCTTCTGGGCGAAACACCTGTATCTCAATAGTTCCAATAATATCCTGTCCAGCTTTCACATTTCCCTTAAATGTTCCATAAGTATCATGTTTATATAGAGGTAGAACTTCTGTAATCAATCGAGTACCATTAGAGATACTCTCTGTAGTAAAATCAGCTTTCTTTATGCCTACAAGCCATCCATTTCCACCTGTATCGGTTTCATTCCTTCTTTCCCAACCTACTGCTATACCAGCAGTCTGGGCAACAAGTTCAATTATTATTATTGGATCTACAGTATTATTATTAAATAACGGCCATGTAGAATTAACTGTAGAAGCTGTAACAGACTTTTCATTGTTAACTTCGATTATTTCATCAACTAATTTCATACGTTTACGATGGGGAATAAAATCCTCAACATTCATTTTCTTCATAGTTTTTAATTCTCTTTTCAAACTGTTTAATAAATAATAATATCATTTTTTAATTTAATTATAAATATAACTAGCTTGACAAGCAGATTTTATTTTTTTCATTCTTTAATATAACGTTAGTTCAAACTGATTTCAGAGGCGGTGATTAAGTATAATCAGATTGTTTTGTTAAACGCAAAGGCGCAGAGATCGCAAAGGATCGCGAAGAAAAGAGAAAAAAATAGAAATAATTATTCATAAGAATGGAAAGATCCTGCTGGTTTCCCATAATTAATCAAGTTGAATTAGAGAACGATTTACTTCTTTGCTTTAACATGGATTCTCTGAAAGTAGTTTGAACTTACAATATAACAAAGATTTTTTATACTTTTCATCTTTTGTCAACTTTCTTAATAATTATGATTGACATATATTTGGATGATATAAATATAGAAGAAGTTGTTAATATTTATTTGTAAGCTCAAACTGATTTCAGAAGCAATAATGGATGAAAATCAGCCAGTTCAATATAAACTCGATTGTTAAAAATTATTAGCCACAGATATACACGGTATGTCACGGACTGTTCGTGCGGCTTGACTGCATAAAAATAATACGATAATTTTATATGAAAAATCAGTGTTAATCAATGTATATCCTTGGCTAAAGAATAAACTAATAATTTCTGAAAACAGTTTGAGCTTACATTTATTTATATTTAGGTTTTTGTGTATTATGCTACAATATATTTATGAATTAACGAACAGAATTCTCAATGGAAGCAAGATAATCCCTGATGAAGTAATACGCCTGCTATAGATCATAGAACAGAAGCATATTATTAGATTTATTATCATATTACAATTATTCCATTCATACATTATTATAATTTAGGAAGATAAATATGGTTTTTTATAATGAAAACCAGCAGCTTGAGGAAGATGATAAAAGATATATCTGGCACCCCTTTACACAGATGCAGGACTATCTCAAAGAGAAACCTTTAATCATAGATAGAGGACAGGGGCATTATCTCTGGGATATCTATGGTAATAAATATCTAGATGGCATATCCTCTCTTTGGGTTACAGTTCATGGTCATCGTAGAAAAGAGATAGATGAAGCAATTATTGATCAAGTAAATAAGGTTTCTCATACTACTTTGTTGGGTATATCTCATACTTCAGTCATTAAACTTTCTAAGCGTCTTGTTGAGATAACACCAGAAGGTTTAAACAAGGTTTTTTATTCAGATGATGGATCAACTGCTGTTGAAATAGCATTGAAGATGTCTTATCAATACTGGCAGCAAAAGTATGGCGGATCATCACCTAAAAAGAGGTTTATATCACTTACAAACGCTTATCACGGAGATACAATCGGTTCTGTTAGCGTAGGCGGGATCGATCTCTTTCATAAAATATATAAACCAATGCTTTTTGAAACACTAAAGGGTGAGTATCCTTACTGCTATAGATGCAGTTATAGTAAGACATATCCATCATGCGATTTATTATGTCTATCTAAATTAGAAGATTTAATTAAGAAACATCATGAAGAAGTAGCAACACTTATTATTGAACCGAAGGTTCAGGGAGCTGCTGGTATGCTGATTTCTCCTTATGGTTATCTTAAAGGAGTAAGAGAGCTATGTACAAAATATAATATTTTAATGATAGCTGATGAAGTTGCAGTTGGTTTTGGAAGGACTGGAAAGATGTTTGCATGTCAACTGGAAAATGTGAGCCCAGACTTTCTTACCTTAGGCAAAGGAATAACTGGGGGGTATCTCCCTCTATCTGTTACAGTTGTAACAGATGAGATATATAACGCATTTTTAGGCGAATATGAAGAGAATAAGACCTTTTTCCATGGCCACACTTATACAGGTAACCCGCTTGCATGCAGAGCAGCCCTTGCCAATCTTGATATATTCGAGAAGGATAGAACTATTGACAAACTCCAAGAAAAAATTAGTTTTCTTGAAAATGGGCTGAAAAAATTTTTAAAACTAAAACATGTAGGTGATATTAGACAAACAGGATTAATGATTGGAATTGAGATTGTCTCGGATAAAGAAACGAAAGAACCATTTCCACCTGGCAAAAAAATTGGTATTAAGATAATCAAAGAAGCTAGAAAAAGAGGGCTTATTATAAGACCTCTAGGAGATGTGATCGTACTGATTCCGCCTCTATCTATTGAAATATATGAATTAGATGAATTGCTGAGTATTGTCTTTGAGAGTATTAAATATGTTACAGAAAGTTAATAATACAGTTTCACTTGATCAGGAAGATCTAACAATGAGTTCGATATTGGACCAACTTCTTAAACCAAAGATTGATTCACTTAAAGAGATCGGTCTTTATAGATCTATAAGAAGTATTACAGGTCCTGTAGAACCAACAGTAATTGTGGACGGAAAAGAGGTCATTCTACTGTCATCAAATAATTATTTAGGATTTGCCAATCATCCAGAATTAAAGAGAGCTGCGATGTCTGCAATAAAGGAACTTGGCACAGGTAGCGGTGGTTCTAGATTAATCTCAGGAAATTTAGATATTCATCAGGAATTGGAATCAAGGATCGCAGAATTCAAGCAGTGTGAGGCTGGCATCATATTTTCAACCGGGTATATGACTAATGTGGGATTGATAACCTCTCTTGTTGGAAAAGGGGACCTGATCATTAGTGATGAATTAAATCATACAAGTATCATTGATGGATGTAGATTGAGTAAGGCCGACATTAAGATTTTTCCTCATAAAGATATTGAAAGTATTATGGATATTCTCATTGAGGATATAAAACTATTTAACTATAATACAAATAGAAAGAGAGTAATTATTACAGATGGTGTTTTTAGTATGGATGGAGATATTGCTCCATTATCTGGTATTATTAAACTTGCTGAGGAGTACAATGTTATTGTAATTGTTGATGATGCCCATGGAACTGGAGTACTAGGTGAAAATGGAAGAGGGACAGCAGAACATTTTGGATTAAAGAGTGAGAACCTGATTCTTATGGGAACCTTCAGCAAGGCGCTTGGAAGTTTAGGAGGATATGTAGTAGGTCCATCAATTCTGATCGACTACCTTAGAAATACATCAAGGTCTTTTATTTATTCTACATCACAGCCTCCTTCTATTTGTGCATCCTCTATAGCAGCTATTAACTTAATTGAAAGAGAACCCAACATAAGAAAAACTCTCTGGGATAGAGTAAATAGATTCAAAAAAGGATTACTTGAACTCGGTTTTGATATAATGGGTAGTGAGACTCAAATTGTTCCTATAATAATTGGCGATTCTCATTTAACTATGGAATTTGCAAAAGCAATTATCAGAAGTGGAGTATATGCTCCTGGAATACGTCCACCAACGGTTCCAGAAGGTGTGAGCAGAATAAGGGTAAGCTTAATGGCTAGTCATACAAATGAACAGATAGATAAGGTATTGACAATATTCGCAAGAGAAGGACAAAGGCTTAATATTATTTAAGCTTGTCAGAAATTTGATTATCTTTATAATTCATATTTTCTCGGTTTGTATATATTCAACTAGTCTTGGCGGATTCATTTTTTCTATCACAAGGCAAAAGTAATTTGCAAAGTATTATACTAAGGGTAAAGCAAGATTAACCTTATCGATTCTTAACCTTTACTTTAATCCCTTGATACTGAAGGAGTATATCTTGACAGTTTTACATGCTAATTGCATATCATAAATAAACAAAGATGATTAACAGATGAATAAAGGAATTTTTATTACCGGTACAGATACTGAAGTTGGTAAAACAGTAGTTGCTGCAGGACTAGCTGCAGCGCTTTCATCCAAAGGGATAGATATTGGTGTAATGAAACCTGTAGCTAGTGGTGCGGTTATGGGTGATAATGGACTAATATCTGAGGATGTGCAGTTTCTAGTAAATTCTATAGACTCAAAAGATGAGCTGAATCTAATAAATCCTGTAACACTTGAATTGCCCCTGGCACCGCTAATCGCTTCCAGATTAAAGGGATTAGATATCGATGTCAACATAATAATAGAAGCATTTGAAAAGCTATGCCAAAGACACGATTTTCTAATAGTAGAGGGAATTGGAGGGATTTTGGTTCCTATAAAGAAGAATTATTATGTTGTAGATATGATAAAAGATATGAATATTCCTATAATTGTAGTTGCCAGACCTCAGTTAGGCACATTAAATCATACACTCTTAACTATTGAGCAGGCAAGGTATAAGGGCCTAGAAGTACGCGGATTTATTATAAATAACTATGATGAAGAAAATGCTGGATTTGCTGATAAAACAAATCCTCAATTATTGATGGAATTATCTAACATTCCCTTGTTAGGAGTCTTACCTCATTTTCCAAATCTTAATACTACCACTAATGCCTTAAAAAATTTAAAGGAACAGATTCTTCATAATATCCAAGTTGACAAGATACTAGCTTAAACAATTTTACAATTATTATATTATGGTAAGTTAATAAAGCGAGTCTAAACATAAGTATTATTGGAATATTAAAGACCCACTCAATAAATAATTGACTACATACTCTTCTTGGTGTACCTTATATACACGGATGAAACACTGATATTTCTTATAGAATTATGGTATTGTTTTTATGCAGTCAAACCGCATGAACAGTCTGAGACCTATCTATTACCCATAAATTCACAATAAATTTCAGTTATTGTCAACTATATATTTCCCGACTAATTGAATGTAGC
>JAXHTB010000109.1:0-10640 GCA_034190185.1 Spirochaetota bacterium
GCATATTTCATTTGCTATCTCATATCTCTTATATCTTGCAAACTCCTCAAATGAAGCTTTTTGTGTTTTATTACTAAAGTCAAATTTTCTAATAAAAATATCCAATCCTTTCTCATCAGCAACCTTAATCATAAAGGTTTCATCCTCATCGGACTCCTCTCCTCTTATCATATGATTTAGATGGAATATTGCCAGCTTAAGTCTATATTCTTCTTTTATATTTAGCATAAAATCTAAAAGTGCCATGGAGTCTTTACCGGCTGATAAGGATAAAAGTATCTTCTCACCATAATTAAAGAGGTTATGATTTTCAATGTATATTTTCACTCTAGTATATAAATTAAAACAGCTATTATCCATGAATATCTAATTTATCCTGAATCATTAAAATTTTATATTTTTATTGAAAAATTTATATTTTTCTTTTGCTTTTTTATAAAGAGTTTATATTATATTGCAAAGAAAAAATCTGTAAGTGGAGGAGATAATGGCAAAAAAAAGTGTATACGATTCTAAACCATGGGTAAAATTTTATGCTGAGGGTGTTTCTGAAACATATGAGTATGAAGAAAAAACATTAGTAGAGTATTTTGAAGAAATTACAACAAAATATCCAGATAATACAGCCATTATATTTCAGGATTATAAGATAAGTTATCATAGGCTAAGGGATATGGTACACAGATTAGCAACTGCCTTTTCTAGCTGGGGGATTAAGAAGGGTGATAAAATAGCATTGCTTCTACCTAATACAATTCAATGCATAGCAGCATATTATGCCGGTCTTTCTGTAGGAGCAATAATGGTTATGAATAATCCATTATACAGCGATGCAGAACTGGAACATCAATTGTGCGATTCCGAATCAAGAATACTTGTATGCATAGATCTATTGGCAAATAGAATGATAGACTTAAGACCAAAAACAAAGGTTAAACAGATAATAACCTGTAGTATTGGTGATTATCTCCCATTTCCAAAAAATTATCTTTTTCCAATTGTTGCAAAAAGAAGAGGGCTTAAGGCTGATATAAAACCGACTGACAATCTCTTTAAGTTCAAGGATTTGTTAAAGAGCCATACTCCAAATCCTCCAAAAGTCGAATTAAGCTTTGACGATGTTGCAATGTATCAATATACCGGAGGGACAACCGGTGTATCGAAAGGTGTGATGCTTACTCATAAAAATTTAAGCATAAATGCTCAGCAATGTAGTGATTGGTATTATTCATTACTTGAAGGCAATGAGATAATGTTGAGCGCCCTTCCCTATTTTCATGTTTTCGGACTTACTACTTCAATGAATCTCCCTATTACAAAGGGATGGACGCAAATTCCTATCCCAAGACCTGAGCCGATTGACCTGATTAAGACAATTGACAAATATAAAGTGACACTTGCTCCACTTGTCCCGACAATGTTTATAGGTATGCTTAACCATCCTGAACTTCCAAATTACAATCTTACTTCCTTAAAAGGATGTATTTCCGGAAGCGCGCCTCTTCCTGTAGATGTGAAAAAGAAATTTGAAGAGATTACAAAGATGCAGATAGTTGAGGGGTTTGGACTGACTGAAGCAAGTCCTGTAACACATTGTAATCCATTTGGAGATGGTGTTATTGAGAAACCTGGAAGTATCGGTATGCCTTTCCCTGACACACTCTGCAAGATCGTTGATATAGATAACGGCATAAAAGAGATGCCTGTTGGAGAACCAGGAGAGCTTATTATAAAGGGACCTCAGGTGATGAAAGGATATAAAAATCTACCAAAGGAGACTGCTGAAACCATTCGAAAAGGCTGGCTCTATACAGGTGATATTGCACAGATGGATAAAGATGGCTATTTTTATATTGTAGATAGGAAAAAGGACATGATAATAGCAGGTGGATACAACATCTATCCAAGAGATATTGATGAAGTACTTTTCGAAAATCCGAAGGTACTGGAAGCATGCGCAATAGGTATACCTGATGAGTACAGGGGAGAGACTGTTAAGGTGTTTATAGTATTAAAGGAAGGCGAAACAGCAACTGAAGATGAGATAATTGAATTTTGCAAGAAAAAATTGGCGAAATACAAAGTACCTAAAATTGTTGAATTTGTTGAAGAATTACCTAAAAACCTCGTTGGCAAGGTTTTAAGAAAAGAGCTACGAAAACAGGAATTAGCCAAAATGGGAATTACTGAATCAAAACCAAAAAGCTCAACAAAACCAAAGGCAAAGACAACCAAATCGAAGGCAACCACGTCGAAGGCAAAGGCAGCTTCAGCAAAACCGAAACCGAAGACAACTACAACAAAAGCAAAAAGCGCAACAACTAAATCAGGAAGCACAAAATCAAGCCCAAAGAGCGGCAGTTCAAAGACAACAAGCAGCGCTGCAAAATCAAAGGGAGGTAAAGCAGTCCCAAAAGGCGGAACTTCGAAGCCACAAGGCAAAGCTTCAGAATCGAAGACTAAAAAATAGCATAGTAAATAAAATCTTCTTCTTTTTATATAATACTTCACTACTAAGATGATTTTTTATTTGTAATATTAACAGTGAAGTATTATAGTTTCATAAATGCAACCATAATAATTTACGAGTACAGGTTAAGAGGTTTGGGGTTTTGCGATATATAGTATAAGGTGTCCAAAATGAACAAAACTCGAAAATTAGCCAACCGATTCAGGTGATGGACATCGCTATGATGTTGATCTTCGCCAACCTATAATCTTATTAAGCTATTACAACTTATAAAAATGAAGAAAACCTAACTAAGGAATTAACTAGATATGATCAACGAGATATTAAAAAAACGAATTGAAGAGTGGACAAATCCTCCATTTGACTCAGAAACCATTAAGGAAATTGAATCTTTGCTTTTATTAAAAGATGAAAAGGAATTAAACGATCGATTTTATACGACCTTAGAGTTTGGAACAGGTGGACTAAGGGGTATTTTAGGTGCTGGCACCAATAGAATGAACATATACACCGTGGGGATGGCAACTCAAGGGCTTGCAAACTATATAATAAATAAGGGCTGTCAAGATAAGGGGGTTGTAATTGCATGCGATTCCAGAAAAATGTCAGATATATTCTCAAAAGAAGCAGCTTCAATATTAGCAGCAAACGGGATAAGGGTTTATATATTTGATGAGATCACACCAACGCCTCTCTGTTCATTTGCAATTAGAGAACTATCTGCCGTCTCTGGAATTGTAATTACTGCTAGCCACAATCCCCCGGAATACAATGGTTTCAAAGCGTATTGGGATGACGGAGGCCAGGTGATACCGCCCTTTGATGCTGAAATAATTGAAGAAGTGAAAAGGATAGATTCTATATCAAAGATACAGAAAATTGATTATAAAGCAGGACTAGAATCCGAGATAATAAGGATTATTGGTGATGAAATACGAATGTCATATACTGATAAACTAGAAAAGGCTGCATTCAGGACTAGGGGAAAATCTGATATTAAGATTGTTTACACACCGCTCCATGGAACTGGATATAAAATTCTACCAGATACGCTCTCCTATTTTGGATTTACTAATCTGTCATTAGTTAAAGAGCAGTCAAAACCTGATGGAAATTTTCCAACAGTTATATATCCAAATCCTGAAGAAAAGGAGGCTCTCTTGCTTTCTCTCGATCTTGCTCAAAAAATTGACGCTGATATTATAATGGCTACTGATCCTGATGCAGACAGGATGGGTATAGGATTTAAAGATAAAGATGGAAATTATCAACTAATTAATGGCAATCAGATCGGGACTATGCTGGAATATTATATTCTTACAAGATTACAGGAAGAAAACAGATTGCCTTTAAATGGTGTTATTATTAAAACTATTGTTACTACAGACCTTCAGGAAGATATCGCAAAGAGCTTTAACTGTCATATTGAGAATGTCCTTACTGGTTTTAAATGGATTGCAATGAAGATGAAAGAGTATGATGATTCTGGTGATTTCAGATTTATCTTCGGCGGAGAGGAGAGTTATGGGTATCTTCCTGTAGATTTTGTAAGAGATAAGGATGCGATCAGCGCATGCTATTTTTTTGCTGAAATGACTGATTGGCTCTATGAAAGAGGCAACACACTTAACGATTTTTTAAATGAAATATATTCAAAATATATGCTCTATCTTGAAGACCTCCACTCCTTAACCCTTAAGGGGATTGAGGGGATTGAGCAGATCAAATCCATTATGAAAGGGTTTAGAAATAATCATCCAAAGGAGTTTGCCGGAATTAACGTCTTAAAAATTGCTGATATCCAAGAGCTTAAACTGATAGATATTCAGAATGGGAAAGAAGAATCAATAGAGGGTCTACCAAAATCGAATGTATTACAATTTTTTCTTACAGATGGTTCAAAACTAACAATGAGACCTTCGGGCACTGAACCAAAGATCAAATTTTATTTCAGTGTCTGTGAAACGATAAAACCTGAAGATGCTGAAAAGGTGAAATTACAACTTAAAAAAAGAATAACGATTTTAAAGGATGATTTACTAAAGAAAATACAAGTAAATAATTAGAGAAATCCCTTACCTCTATTCCTTCTGAAATAGTTTATAAGATAGTCTATTAATACTCATTATATCTTTCAGATTGCTTTATATAATTTCTTAAATCTATACTTTCATCCTTGTTAACATCTAAATACTCGTTCATTAAAATAAAGAACCACATAAGTGTATCCTTCCCTGTTTCAAGAGCAATATAGCTTCTCTTTTCCCGCCAATTTTTTATTATAATTCCCTTGTTTAATATTGTAATAATTTCAGTTTCAAAATCAGAACTTATGCTCCTTGTAATATAATAGTCGATGATAGCCTCTTTAAGATCAGGAAATGAATAGGTTGTATTATATGCAATTATAAATGCAGGTATAATTGGAGATGCTGTCTCCCTTTCAATATATCGGTCGACTTTTCTTGATTGAACAACATTGTTCAAAGCTTTGTGCAGCCCCTTATTATTAAGATTGGAGGAAATATGAATCGTTGCATAAACCAACTCAGAGGGGATTTTCCCCCCCAACATCTTTTTAATATCTGGGAAATATTCTTTATATATAATGAAATCAACACCATCTGGAGAATAACCACTTGAGTCTACTAACCTTAAAGTGTCTAACTTAAGATGAGAAGGGATAATTTTTATTAAAGCATCCTTAAGTTCTTTATTATTAGGAATTTCTTCTTTTTTTGATTTTCCCTTTGCGGTTTTACCGTCATCTCTCGCAGGTTTGCTTGTTTCACTTTTAAATTTTTTTATTATATTTTTTTCAAGTTTTACAAAATAATCACTAAACATTCTTCCCTCCATGAATTTACTAATTGATGTAATACTTTACAGCAATGTTTTATTTTATCATTACACACTGTAAGTTGAAAAAACTGTATTTCAGTAAACAGTTTCAAAATCTGGTCCAATGGATACTAGTCAATTTAATTTTATTATTGTTTATATCATCAGAGAGCATATCCATTATCTCTTTCTTGGCACTAAAATAGAGTATTTGCCATCCATCCTCAGCAATTTTTCTCAGGGTTTCCATCTGCTTTTCTATTCTTTCAATGTCGGATTTAATAAATGGATCGTCGAGAATAAAGAAACCCTTCTCTTTTTGCAATAACTTTTCCCCAAGGGCAAGTCTTATGGAAAGATACAACTGGTCATAAGCTCCTCCTGAGAGCTTATAAGCATCAATAAGCTCGCCATCACTTTGTCTTACCATAACCTTTTCATTGTCCCTATTGTATAGTACCTCCTTATAAAGCCCTGTGGTAATATTGCTGAAAGTCTTTGAAACAGAAATTGGGGAGTCTTTCGAAAAAAGCTCAAGAACCTTTGACTTCTCCTCACCTGCTATTTCATCGAGAATCCCTATGGCCTCTTGGATGTAACTTCTTTGGATTATATTGCCTTTATAAAAATCTTCCAGTTCTTTTTCTATAATATCAAGATCAGCAACTGTTTTGCAGTATAATCTTTCATCCTTTTCAAATAAAATTTCATTAGTATCCCTTTCAACTCCTATCATGTCAGCATTCAGTGTGTCAATCCTTTCTTTTAAATTATGGAGTTGGCTCTCAAGTTCTTTCTTTTTATCCTTCAATACATAATATTTGCTTTCATCATAGGTTATACCTAGCCCTCTATCTTTAAAGATATCAAGCTTCATTATCTCCTTTTTCCAATTATTTATAATCTCTTGTGGGTTGTTTTCTACTTTTCCCAAATAACTATCGAGTTTAGAATAAATTGCATCACACTCTCTTTCATTTTTTGATTTATCATCTAATAATTCCCTGTATTCATCTTTAGATCTTATTTTTTTTTGAATCTGGATCAGCGATATCTTCTTTTCCTCACTTTCAATTATTCCCTTAAATTTAATGATCCTGTCTCTGACCTCATTTAAATGCCTTTCCTTTGTATTAAGAACAGTTTTGTTTTCAGCAATTAACCTTTCTATCTTTTCATGCTCAAGATTAATTTTTTGAATTTCTAACATCATATCCTCTATTGAATCCGCCTTTATTCCAAGTTCTTTTAAGGATAATTTTAGATCTTCAAAATTAAATATTGTCTTTCTTTCCTGAAGCTCAAGTTTGAACTCAAAAACACCCAGGGATATCGCAATCAAAAGTGTTATCATAGCAGGGATAAATAGATATATTGAAGGCTTCATAAATATAAAGGATAATAAAAGCATAATAAAGACTACTAAAGATAAAAACGCTGCTCTTTTGCATAATATTTTAAAGGATTTGCTGGAACCTGCATTTATAAAACCCTCTTTTATTGATTCGATTCTTGCCTTATCATTATACAGCTTCTCCCTTATTCTACCTGTCTCAATTGCTTTGTCTGACAGGGATGTATAGTCTATTTTTATTTTAGATATCTCTTTTAGTAACAGTTCTTCTTTGGATTTTAGATCTATTATCTCCTCTCTACATCTTGATATCTCTCTAATGCTATTTTCCCAAAACATTAACTCATCATCTGTATAACTGTCTAGTTCTTTTAGTTTGCTTATTCTCCCCTCAAGTTCAGAAAGGAGAGCGCTACATTTTTCATACTTCTCCCTATTCCTTGCGTCTTCATATTTGTCAATATTTGAATTTATATATTTTAGCTCATCCCTTTTTTTTAGGAAGTTCAGTTCAAGCTTATCGAATCCTTTTTGTATGAAATCAAGTTTAAGTTTTTTTATCTTATTTAGACAAACCTCTGCCTTATTTAATCTATCCTTTAATCTTGTTGTCTTTTCATTATTTTGGAAATCGAGATTCTCTGTTAAATATCCAATCTCTCTTAAACTTTTCTTAATCCTGATTATATCAGTTGTTCTTAGCCCGACCAGTTTCTCTGTAATACCTGTATAAAAGTCCGCTTCATTTTTTATGGAGAGATCACTATTTCTTATAATAAAAATATTCCTAAAATCAGTAGATGATAAGGATATTGGCATCGATTTAAGTATATTATTAATACTGCCGTCATCCGGCAGAATGTATGGTTTATTATCATCGAAATCAAGAGTCATAGATCCGCGCAGATCATCAGTTACCCTGTCCACCTCCTTAAAGTCTTTAGTGGATTTTCCAAGCAGCAATTTTATTAATGCATCTATTGTCAGGGTCTTCCCGTTCTCATTATTACCGAAGAAAAGGTTGAAATTGCCAAGTGTTATCTTGCCAGTATCTCCTAAAGGGCCATATTCCCTTATTTCGAATTCCCTGATTTTCACAATCCGGCCTCTATCATTGCCCTGATGAGAAGATCTTTAATTCCTGAGCTTCTTGATTCATCAAGATTCATTGAATTTAACTTATCAGTAAAGGTTTCAAAGAGATCGTCACTAAGGGTTTCGCACAGATCTCTAAACTCTAGTTTGTTTATTTTAATGTTCTCATTTTCCTTTGCAATTCCTTCTATTCTTTCATTAAGCATACTTTCATCTATTCCATGACCTGCTTTGTTTATATATCCGCCTACAGTCAAGAATATCCTGGCATTTTGATCAGTTCTGCTTAATTCATTGTTTATTACAGTCACTGGATCAAGATCACTAAAAGGATCAAGCTTGATTTTTAAATCTTCATAAAATGTAGTGTTTAATATTTTCTCTTTAGGAGCCTCTCCAAGGTTAAACAGGTTAACTTTTCTTCTACCTGTCTCCCGGATAGTTATTGGCGTAGGAGATCCAGGATATACAAAATAATGCTTGTTGCTAAATTCCCATATCCTGAAATTGGAATGGAAGTGCCCGGCAAGTACATAGTGGAAGTTCATCTCCTTTAAATAGTCCAGCCGAATAGGCATATATCTTTTTTCACCCTCTTCACCAAAATCTTTTCTTGAATAGAAGGAGTCGAGCAGCTCTCCATGATAGAGAAGGATATTATATTTATTCGAATTTAACATATCAGAAATAGATTTCAATCTTGAATAAATTTCTGACTCTCTTATCTCTTCATAAGGGAATCCCACAATATTAGCATCTTCGGTCTCAATAACATTATCAAGTGAATGTATTACTTCAATATTCTGCCCATAGAAATTTCCACTCCTGAAAGATTTGAAATCGTGATTCCCAGGGAGAACGATAATTCTATAATTCCTTCCAGAGAATATATCCCTGATCTTTACTCTAAGTTTTTCAGCATCAACATCTTTGTCAAAAAGATCTCCAGAAATGAGTAAAGCATCAATCTTTTCTATATCACTAAGTTTTATTATCTCTAAAAGCGCTTCCCATCGTTCATTTTCTGTTTCTATCAGGTGTATGTCGGCTGTATGTAGTATTTTCATAATAAAAATAAAATTTTATAAATTTAGCACCCTTAAGGCGGGCTTTAAAGAGCTGAAACAAAGGTGATAAGGAGATTTATAAGATATAGAGATAATATTAAATATTTCCATCTTCCTTTCTCTATTATCCCCCTTTTCTCCTTTTCTTACATATTTTTTATCTTAAAACTTTACTAAAACGAAATAATTCAAATTCGTATACTATTAAATTGTAAAGTAAGAATTATGGATAAGAAAGAATAGTCAGCCATTACATGTTTATTTTCAACAATTTTTCCTGTTTAAGGCATAATTATCTTCATCTCCAAAAAAATTGGACATACTAATATAAAAAAACTGATGTATAATTTTTTCATTGAAATTTTTAATTGTATCTTTTATCTTTATTGTAACTCTACAATGCAATTAAGTAATAAATCAATAATAAAATAGGCAGGTGTCTATGAAGGTTACAATGGTAATCCCATCATATTGGGGAAGGGAGAGCCGTATTGGCTGGCAGAAAGGTGATGCAATATATGATCACCCAATTCCGCTTGATCATGAAGGAACTTTACTACGTGCTATAGAGAGTATAAAGATATTACAGGATAAAGATTTTCAACTGGCAATTATTGCTGTTCCAACTACAAAGGATATAGATACAGAGGTAGAGGCAAAGGTTGAGACTATCATAAAATCGGTATCTAATGATGTGGGAGTTGATATACTGCTATTTGGACCCTCTCACCTGGAAAAAATTCATGATATTTTTTTTAGGAACGGTAAAGAAGACTACACCGATATATTAGAGCTTCGGGGATATTCTAATATTCGAAATTTATGCCTGTTTATTCCGCATATACTCAATTCCGATATTTCTGTATTGATTGATGATGACGAGGTGTTTGAGGATAAGGAATTCATGTCAAAAGCAAAAGAGCATATTGGCAATGATTTCGAAGGCAAACCTGTCCTCGCTGTAGCAGGATATTATCTTCAAAAGGACGGTGGCTACCTTGTTAAAAGTGACTCTGATGAATGGACAAAAAGCTGGAAAAAAAATGAAAAAATGAACGAAGGTTTTAGGAATTATATTGGAACAGGTGCAAGGCTGAAAGTGACTCCTTTTGTATTCGGTGGCAACATGGTCATACATCGTGATATCTATATGAACGTACCTTTCGACCCCAATGTAACAAGAGGTGAGGATATCGACTTTTTAATGAATGCAAAGATGTTTGGATATAACTTTTATTTAGATAATCAGCTATCTATTAAACATCTTCCCCCGCCAAAGACGCACCCTATATGGAGGCGTTTAAGGGAGGATATATATCGATTTATCTATCAGAGGGCGAAGATTGAAAGCCAGAAGGATATTGAAGGAATGACAAGGGTTTATCCTAAGGATTTTGATCCCTATCCAGGTTATTTTTTTAAAAGTGACCTTGATGAGATTATTGAAACATCATGTAAAATGTTGTCGGAGCAATATCTTGACGAAGATGATAAGGTGGCCAGTAAAGAGACGCTTAGAAATATTACTCTTGCCAAAACAGAAGCTAATCCACAATTTAATCCATTTGAGAAAATGTGCAATTTTCAAAAGCGCTGGCAGAAGATGATGGAGTTTGTTGACAACAATGATATACGTAAAAATATACAGAAAATTCTAATCTGAATCACCCTTTCCCAACATGTTTAATATATATAAAAAGACAAATTTAATGGAATATCATGCCAAAGGGAAAAACCTCAAGTGTAAGCTCAAACCATTTTCAGAAATTAAAAAGTGTGTTTTCTAGCCACGGATTAACACGGATAAAACACT
>JAXHTB010000011.1:0-25372 GCA_034190185.1 Spirochaetota bacterium
TTTTGTTAAAAAGAAGAAATAGTTATTTAAATATTACAATTATGATACGATTGTTGGTTTTTTTTGGTGCATTTCTTATATCAGGATGTACAGAATCGATTTCTGATGGACTGCCAGGCAATCATTTTCATACATCTTCAAATTGGGTAAGCGGTGATACAGAACACGATGAGGGTTTCATAAATAACGCGGAGAATTGCAAAGCCTGTCATGGAGAGAACCTTGATGGAGGACAGTCAGGTGTATCCTGTCTTGATTGTCATCATAGCTGGACACTCAATGAGATAGTAAAAGATCATGGTCAGGGTTTTGTTAACCAAGCCAGCGTTTGTAAGGGATGTCATGGCCAGGATCTGGAAGGAGGTCTTATAGGAGTATCCTGTGTGACCTGTCATCATGGTTGGGGAGAGCCGTCAGATCCTCAGCATGGGATTGAGTACAATAGTAATTCTTCAGTTTGTAAGGGATGCCACGGTGATGATCTTAAGGGCGGGGAGTCTGGCATAACCTGCGGTTCCTGTCATCATGATGATTGGAGCAGTGATACAGAAGAGCATCCTGCTGCATTTTCTGCAAATTCTGAGAACTGCAGGCTGTGTCATGGTGAGAAGTTTGATCACGCTGTAGGGATTTTGCAGAGATCTTGTGTAACTTGTCATCACGATTGGGGTGAACCATCTGACCCGGAGCATGGCGTTAGGTTTATAGATAAATCAGATGTTTGTAAATCCTGTCATGGCAATGATCTTAAGGGTGGAATAGTGGATTCCACATGCGTGACCTGTCATCATGATTGGGGAGAGCCGTCAGATTCTGATCATGGGATCGAGTACAATAGTAATTCTTCAGTTTGTAAGGGATGCCACGGTGATGATCTTAAGGGTGGAGAATCTGGCATAACCTGCGGTTCCTGTCATCATGATGATTGGAGCAGTGATACAGAAGAGCATCCTGCTGCATTTTCTGCAAATTCTGAGAACTGCAAGCTCTGTCATGGTGAGAATTTAAACACACCAGTAGGTGAATCACAGAGATCATGTGCATCATGCCACCATGATTGGGAACCCCCTCTTGAGAATCCAGAACACGGCTCAGCTTATAAATTAAGGCAAGATTTTTGCCACTCTTGTCATGGAACTGATTTAAAGGGTGGAGAGTCTGGGATAACCTGTATTTCCTGTCATCATGATTGGGGTGAATTAACTGATCCTCAGCATGGTGAAAGTTATGGAGGTGTTTGCAAGTCTTGTCATGGGGAATATCTTGACGGAGGAATAGTAAATGTAACCTGCAATGAATCAGCATGTCATCATGGTGATGGAGATATGATTGAGGGGCATGCAGGAACAGATTGCGAGACATGTCATGATTTTGGAGGCGGTGTTACACAGAAGGATTGCGGAGATAGCGAATGTCACGGCGGCTCAGGGAGTCATCCAATACATATCACAAGCAATAACAAGGGTCCGGATCCTGAACTTGCATGCAGCGCATGTCATAATACAAGCAGCTATCCTTCATTTATCGACAGCAGCAATCTGTCAGAAACACAGGTCTGCAACCCTTGCCACAGCCCTGGAGGCGCCTATAACGGCGTTATGTCTACAGGAGACTCTATTGGAGCAAAGGATAACTGGAGTCTGGGCGTATATAATGAGGATGGATCGCTCAAGCCTGATAAGGAAAAATGGTGTGCAGGCTGCCATGACGATGCTCCGGCATACAGCCAGCTGTCGCTATATGAGATAATACTTGACGACCCTGATGCTAATTTTAATCCATACTTAGCTCCGCCTGAGGGCTACCCTCAGGGAGTGCCAACATTCGATCCACCAGAAGGGAATCCAGCAATCCAATGGACTTATTGGTGGGGCTTTTATCAGGAATACGGGAATGGCTTTCTGTATACAGAGGCACAGGATGGAGGAACGCGTACTGTTACATGGACTCCCGATCTGCCTGAGTCTGGCAAATATTCTGTTTATGCCTGGTGGACATCACACAGCAATAGGGTTACAAACGCAAAATATACTGTAAATCATGAAACTGGCTCAACAACAATTGAGGTAAACCAGGAGCAGAATGGCGGAGAGTGGAACTATCTGGGCACTTACAGCTTTGTCTCTGGCTCATCAGGCTCTGTGGTATTAACTAATGACAGCGATGAAGCTGGTCAATATATAATTGCAGATGCTGTAAAATTTATGAGCGGAGCGCCAGGTTCCTCAGCTCCAAATGTTATTGGTGGCCATGATGATGAGTATAATAAGGATTATGGATTTTACTCAACAGGCCACAATATAGAGTGCACACGCTGCCATGATATTAGCAAGAAACATATAGACCATGAGCACAGAACTTATGAGGCAGCGCTTAAAAATTATATGGATGGATATAGACTTGGCGGATTTATGAAGGTGCCATTACCTTCAGGATCTGTAGGCATCAACCGCTGGACCGAAGCTGGACTATGTTTTGAATGTCACAATCCATATGAGGTGTTAGGCACCTCGTCTAGTGATCTGAGTCATTCCAACTTCCTAGATCTTGACGGCTCTCCTAGAAATCTCCATTATTACCATTATGCAAGGGGATCAACAAGCTCAAGCGACTCTGATTATGATGGTATACTTGACTCTGCAATAACCTGTATTACCTGCCATAATGTTCATGGAGCAAAAAATAGCGCGATGATAAAGAGCGGAGAGCTTATGAGCGACCCTGGAACAGCCAATAAGACGCCTGCTCTGGATTTCACATATTATGAGGTATTACCAGAAGCAACTGTTTCCTATGCAGCACCAATAGGTACATACTATGTTTATGGATGGTGGTTTGAGGCTTCAAACAGGTTTAATAATGTTCAGTTTACAATCAATCATGCTGGCGGCACTGATACTATAAATGTAAACCAATTGATAAGCAACAGAAGCCTTGGTCAAGGCATTCATAATGGAGGCACTAACAATCTGTCGATTCTTAGTGATCGTGATCAATCCTGGACTGACGACGAACTTATTGGATATACAGTCTATAACCTTCATGATGGTTGTTCTGGAGTAATTACAGACAATAACACTGTCACAGTCACAGCCAGTCTTGCAGGGGGTACTCAAAACGATTGGGATGGCAATGATGGTTATGAGATCAGAAATGGCTTGGATGAGGTGCTTTATTCAGGCACACATCGCCCTAACAATTATCTTGTTCTGGTTGATACTACACAATCTTGGAATGAAGATGGATTGATTGGAGAGACTATCTATAACCTAACAGACGGTAGCTCAGGAACAATTACTGATAACGATGCTATTACTGTTACAGCAGTTCTTACTGGCGGCAATGAGAATCACTGGGACTCTAATGATAAATATCATATTCCTGCTATTGAGTGGAATCCTATTGGAGCAGGTCCTTATAATTTTGGAGCAGGTGATTATATTGAGATATCTTCAATTGGTATTACTAATACTAGCATTGTAATAGCTGATGCCATTGGATTTGATAATGATGGGATAATAGATCATGAACCTGAGATAGTAGTAGAGAGTGAATATGCCAGTTTTACAGAAGCAGATCAGTGGAAAAGCTCGTCCCAAAGTGGATGGTGTGAGGTAGGAACACATACAGGCGGTGATAATGAAGGTATTCTTATAGACACAAATAAAGACTGGTTATCGAATGAACTTGTAGGCTTGAGGATATACAACCTTAAAGATAATAGCTCTGGTATTATAACTGCAAATACTTCAACCAGCATAACAGCTGAGCTTGAAAATGGATATCAGAATGACTGGGATAATGGAGAGGTATACGAAATTTCGCAGTTCAGTTATAGTTATCTTACAGGAAATGAGTCACCATACGCAGATATTATAGATACCACAGCAGGTAATATGCGCTATTCAGGAGGATTCGCAAGCAATCATCTGTGTAATGACTGCCATAGCGCTGAATATTACGCAAGAGATCCTAAACTCGGTCCAAGGGTTCTGGAAGTAACTGTGACGCCAGACGATATACCTCCGGATGGAGCTACAGAAGTGCTTTTTACAGCCCGCATAACAGATCCTGACGATAATGTTACAAGTGTGGTAATAGACCTGTCAACCGTTGGCGGGGATTCTGGGCAGACTATGTATGATGATGGAAGTCATGGAGATGTAACTCCAGGCGATAAGATATACAGCTATGAGACTTCACTTATTGATGAAACCGGACACTGGACCATAACTGTTACTGCTACTGATGAAGACAGCCAGACTGGTTCAGGAGAGATTGATGTAATGACAGTAAACTCAGGTTGGTCTGTGATTGATGATAAAGAGGCTGACTTTGTGGGTTATTGGGCAGGAGGAGGAGAAACAACTGGTTATAACAACTCATATATTACATATCATGAATCAGGAGACGGCTCCAGCATTGCAAAATTTACACCAGCTATTATGCAGTCCGGTAATTATAATGTGTATGCCTGGTGGACTTCGCATAGTAATCGTGGAGACGATGTTCCTATAACTATCAAGTATAATGGTGGTTCAGATACTATAAGTGTGAATCAGCAGGTAAATGGTTCCAAATTTGTGCTTCTTGGAACATACAGCTTTGAGTCGCAATCAGCTTATGAAGCAATTATAGTAGACAATGATGATGCTTTCGTTATTGGTGATTGGGGTTCTGTATCAAGCAATGTGTATGAGTATGGCATTGATATACTGTACCATGAATCAGGAATTGGACTCAACAGTGTAACCTACACTCCAAACCTGCCGGAGTCTGGAGATTATGATGTATATGCCTGGTGGACAACGCACAGTAATCGTGCAACAGATGTTCCCTATACAATAAATTACAGCGGTGGCTCAGATGTAGTGTACATAGATCAGGAGAGAGGCGGAGGAGCATGGATATATCTCGGCACATACAATTTTAATGCAGGTGTTGCTGGTTCAGTTATGATTTCTGATGATGCTAATGAATATGTCATGGCTGATGCTGTAAAATGGCAGTTATCATCTGAAAAGCAATGCGTTGAGATAAGCGATGATGCTAACGGTTACGTAATTACTGATGTAGTAATGTTTGAACCTGCTCAGTAAATAATAAAAGATATAGATATATACTGGCTTTCCATTTCCCAAGTGCAGTGTTATAGGTAATTCGTAATAACGAAGTATATGGACTAGTATCATTATCTCTAGCAATATCAATACTACTATTTAATATTTATTAGAAAAAATATGAAAACTCATATTGATTATAATTTATTTTTGTTTTCCATTATTCTAACCTGTTGTTTAACACTAAGTGCACAGTTATTTTGTGGAGGTTCTGGTAAACAGAAAAGTAAACAGACAAAGGAATGGACACAGGTTCCCTTATGTGCTGCAAAACAGAAGGAGGCAGGACTTATTGGAGGAGAGGGAATGCAAATGATATGGGGAATTAGTTATGCCCCATCCAATCATAGGATAGTCTATATAGTCTCTGACACCTCTCAGGTTTGGAAAAGTATTGATGGTGGAATTTCATGGCAGATGAAACATAAAGGATTTTTAGCAAACGGAGGGATATCATTAGTTATTGATCCAAAGAACGAGAATATTGTATTTGTTGCTGGTTCAAAGTGTGAGTGGGATGAGTCGTCGGATTCTCTTGCTGATGGCATTTACAGGACAAAAGATGGTGGAGAAAATTGGGAATTAGTCAGACAGACATGCTTTTCCCGATTGATGGAGAGTAAAGGGGGAGTTAATTTTGCTTTTGGAAAAGCAGCCGCAATCTATGCCGGCACTCATACAGAAGGGCTGTTGAAATCGACTGATGGGGGAGATACATGGTCCTCATTGGATATCTTATCTAGTATAAGGATACTGGATCTAAAAGCAAGTCCTCAGGATCAATCAATTTTATTTATTGCTGCTGAAAATGGACTTTATAAATTTATAGATGAAACATCGGCAATACTTACTCAAATAGGAACTGGCCTGCCAGATTTTCCAAGAGCAATAGCGATTCCTTCAGATAATTCTGACATTATATATATTACTGTTGGAAAATCCGGTGTTTGGAAATCAATTGATGGGGGTAATAATTTTTTTGAATGTAATAATGGATTGGAGGCGACCTTAGGAGTGAATCATGCTACATATTTGGCAATAAGTCCTGTTGATCCTGAATATCTTTATGTCAGCTTTTATTTATTAGGTGGAAACCATCCATATTATTCACACGATGGCGGGAACTCCTGGTATGCACCATCTATTATGGATGATGGCAGTTTAATCTACGATGTTAATAATGACAAAGGTGGTGAATATTGGGGCGCTCCTATTGCGCCTAGTCCAGTTGATAAAAACATTGCTTTAACATCTGGAGCTGGGAATCATATTGAAAGAACATTAGATGGAGGAAATATCTGGGCATACTCCGGAGACGGTTATACTGGAGGGAGGGCAGGTAATGGTTCCACCTCCTTCAGTTGGGATCCTAATAATCCAAATAGATTTGCGATATTTCTGATCGATTTTGGCGCTCTTCTTACAGAAGACGGGGGTTCTACATTCAGAAATTTGAAGGTAAAACCTGGATATAATGATGGATTAACAACACCAGTAGGCGCGCTTGATCCAACCGCTGATTCTAAAGTAATAGTTACGGCTGTAGGGGATTGGGAAAAACAAACTATTGCAGTAACGAGAGATGAGGGAGAAACATGGGAGCTAATAAGCGGAACTGACAGTGACCATAAATATATTGCCTTTCATCCTCAGAAAACAGATATAATTTATGCTGGCAAATACAAGAGCATAGACAAAGGTAATAGATGGGATGAAATTTCTAAAAGCATAGCTGCAATTTTTCCCGCTAATGGCGATATTGTTTATGCATTAGAGGTTGTTGCAGATAGATCAACAATCTATAAATCTATTGATGGGGGAGTTGCATGGACACAGCCATATGATGATCTTTACAATAGTGCTGTTCAGGAAATTGCAATAGATCCTAGTGATCAGGATAGAATATATTTAGCAACCCTGATTGATGGCATCTTTATTTGGAACGGTTCAAAATGGCTAAAGAGGACAGAGGCTGATGGTTTTACAAGGGATAGATTTGAGACATTAGATACAGCATGTATAGTTGTAGACCCAGATCATCCAAATATTATATATGCTGGCAGGTGGATTGCCTATAGAGGACATGCTAATGGAATTTTTAGATCAACAGATTATGGTGAAACATGGAAGAATATAACATACAATCTTGGTCCAGAATTTACAACATGGTCTATATCAGTGAATCCTTATGATGGATATGTCTATATTGGTTCTTCGCATGGAACATGGAAATTTCCTAATAATAATTCCCAGTAAGAATATATATAATCTGCTTTATGCAGAATCTGCAAGAGTCCCCGTGTTGGTTCCATTGTCAACTTGGCAAACTTCCGTTACTATTTCCTACTGAAACATATATTCTTTAGCAATTAGAAAAACATGTATTCTAAAGCATGCTACATAGAGAAGTGGACATTTCTATACTCTAGACATTGCCGTAAATACACTTTTTTATCTTTATTATCTTAAATATTCTATATAGCATAATAATACTAAATAGGAATAGCATCGTAACAAGTATGCTTAAGAGGTTGCTCATAATCGAAATGCCTCTGCTCTGTCCGGTTGAAGCATCTATCGGAAAGACGCATCTGCATCCATTATTATTTGATTTTGAAACGCCTTTGCCAGTCAGTGAAACGTAAGCGTCCGGCACGTTTTGGTTAACGAAATCGACGGTAACTAATGCGTTATAGTATTCTGTCTCTGATGTTGGAATCGTAACTAAAATTGAGTAATTTTTTATTGAGCAGCAACAATAAAATTAGACCTTTACCCACAGAAAACCCTGTAGAGCCGACCTTTCTTTTGTTTTATCTAAAATTATTATTACCAATATTGAATAATTCCATTGTCTTTATTATATTTATATGATTAGTTAAGAATTACTTAATTTGCTGTTTGACTAATTAAAAAAGAATCTGCTATAAAAATATAAAATGTAAATATTGGTATTTTTTTTTAGAGAGAATGAGAGTCAATGTTTATATCTTAAAATATATAATGATCACTGTCGATAATTATAACAAAATCTCATTTTTCAAGCTTTTGACTATTTTTTTATAAAGATAGTACTATTTCAAAATGAATTATATAGTCAATCAGACATAAACCATTGAGAAAAATGGACTAATACTATGAGCGTAACAACTCCCCAAAAAAGAAAGTTATTATTTGAGTTATATCCAGATGTCAGTATAGATCAGATGAGATATAATACAATCATTTCGCAAGAAAAGATCAATAAGTTTAAACACGATATGGTGAAAACTATTTTTATTATCTCATCAAATACAGTATATCGTGATTCCTATTTGCAATTAGTTAAACAATATGAGGACCTGGGTTATAAAGTAAAGAGTATTCACATTGAAGAGCTTGATAAATATCATCTTCAATATGTCAGGAATGCAGTTAAAGATATCGATGATTCTTTTAAAGAAGGAAGCTGTGGTGTAGTCTCCTTTGGAAAGAGTTATGCAGGTACTATTATATCAAGTTTTTTTGTTTATTCAGGAGACAGCGTTGAAGATGCAATTAATAGGGTGCAGAATATTAACCAGGACCTTATAGGAACTGAGGAGGAGAAATTTTTTATAAATGAGTTCAGGGATTTTGTAGTCACAGATAGATTTAAAGGCGGGAATGAGCAGCATTTGAAACAAAATGAAATTAAAATAAATTTAAAGGATCAACTTGTTAAAGGGATTAAGGACGCAGTTTTAAAAGATTTAGATATAAAAGAGATTGGAATTAAAAAAGATAGAGGTAATTTTGCGGTTAATGATGAGATTCGATCTAAAAAGCCTCACTCCCTAGAACCTCTCTATGATATAGATGAAAAAGAGTCACAAATAAACAGTAAGAGAAGTGAAGATGAAATTACAAAGAAGCATAAGGCTCCTCCTGTTGAAGAGGTTCTGCCCCTTGAACCGGAAGCAAAAGATAGCGAATCGTTTAAGGAATCAAAGGGAGATAAGATCGAAAGTAAGCCTCCTTCTGAAAAAAGATCGATCGATTTAGAGAAAATAGATGAATCTAAATTTGGTAATTTCTTCTCATCAATAAGATTCAAGCTTATATCGATTATATCATTTATTTTAGCTCTATCTATTTCCGGAATGATTTTTTTAGCATCACATTTTTTTAAGAATGATAATCAGATAAGGGTACAGGAGAATAATCATAAGATATCTGAGGTGATTTCCTTAAAGATAAAATCGGATTTCCAGTCAATAATAAATAAATCAAGATTGATTGCTAATGCGCTTATTCAAAGAAAGGTTCAAGGTGGAGTTGAATACTTTTCCAGATTTACACTCTCTAATGATAGAGATATAATATTTCAAGGTGTTGCTGTCCCTTCAAAAAAAAGTAATCTATTAAGATTTGTAAGATATATATATAATTTCCCTTTAATGAATGAGAGTCAGATCACAAAGGAAGATATTTTTACTGTAAATAAAACAAACAGAAAAGTCTTTTCCCGCTCTTTTGATGGGGAGGTTGTTGTGCACAATATCTCTCCTGGGTTAAAGAATCCAGTTATTGGAATTAGCTTTCCTTTTAATACAGATTATCAGACAAAGGATAATAGACTAGTCCTTGTTTATGTTAAACTTGATCGGTTTCTAAGGGCTTTCAAGTCAAATGGTGATATCACCAAGGTCTTTATGGTAAATGAAGATGGCGACATTATTGCTCATCAGGATAGTTCAATTGTCATATCCGGGGGGAATTATATAAATCTTCCAATTGTTAAGATGATGATAAAAAGCAAGCTGGACAATGGACAGACGCGATATGAAGATGAGAACAGTATCCCTCATCTAGGATCTTTTAAGAAGCTGGGCATAGGAGGAACCGGTATAATTGCCACAGTAGATGAGAACAGAGCTTTTCAGGCTGTATATGATATTCAGAGAAGAAATATCTATTTAATGATTATTATTCTTACTATAGCAATTCTTATTGTATTTGTTTTTGGCAATAGCATTACAACCCCATTAATTCGACTTTTAGGCGCGACAAAAAGGATAAAAGAAGGTGATTATCGTGTAAATATTCATCCTGCAACAAAGGATGAGATTGGCGAGCTTACAAATGCATTTATTGAGATGGGCAAAGGGCTTGAAGAGAGGGAAAAGATAAAATCTGCTTTTGGAAAATTTGTTAATCCTGATATTGCAGAACAGTTGATGAGAGATGATGTGCATCTTGGTGGAGAGACAAAGATAGTTACAATTCTATTTTCAGATATTCGTTCTTTTACAGCCATATCCGAAAGGTTAGAACCAAGCGATGTTGTAGAATTTCTTAATGATTATCTTAGTCGAATGGTAGACTGTGTTCACAAGTCTTCGGGGATTGTTGATAAATTTATTGGAGATGCGATCATGGCTGTATGGGGAGTTCCTATGTCAAAGGGAAATGATGCAGAAAATGCCATTTCCGGAGCTCTTATGATGAGAAAAGCCCTTAATGAATTCAATATAGGTAGGGGGGATGAAAAAAAACCGAAGATAAACATCGGTTGTGGTATAAGCACTGGATCTGTGCTTGTTGGACAGATAGGTTCTGAAAACAGGATGGAGTACACTGTTATTGGAGATCCTGTAAACCTTGCATCTAGAATTGAGGAGCTTAATAAACCTTTTGGGACTGATATACTTATTAGTGAAGAAACGTATAATCAGGTTAAAGAGATTTTTGCGGTTGAAGAAATGGATCCAATAAATGTGAAGGGTAAAGAAAAGACTCAACATATATATTCAGTGCTTGGCAGGTTGGATGATCCTGAAACACCGAAATCCGTTGAAGAATTACAGGGCATTTTAGGGATAGAAAGGAAACCACTACAACGGAGATGGGATGATAAATTGGATAAAGAAGTAAAATATGAAATACTTGAAAGGTAATTTTTTAATTTTTAGCATTGGCGCTGTAGTTATAACCAGCTTTTCTTTTGCGTATTATTTCGATATTTCGAGAAAGTTGAGGATTGATGAAAAAGAGGTAGTTGGCACTATTAGCTTTAAGCGAAAGACTGCTCAAAGGAAATATTCGTCTCAAGTTGTGTGGGAGGATGTTGAGCAGAATGAACTGGTATATAACAATGATTCAATCAGAACTGCAGATATGTCAGAGGCAGTTATTCATCTAAAAGACGGGACAGAAATTGCTCTTAACGAAAGCAGCATGATCCTGCTTTCAATGAAGGCAGATAATGTTGACATAGAGTTCTCCCACGGTTCAGTTCTTGCTAAAAGGGGCGACATCAAAGGAGCTAGTTTCAATAATCTGAGTATAACATCAGGCTCCGCCACTGTTTCTATAGGGAAAGGCGATGTAAAACTTTCCCGCAAAGGCGGTAAGGATCTTAATTTTTTAGTGACTAAGGGCAGTGCAAAGGTTTCCACAGTCTCTGGCGAGAAGCTGATTAACGATGACCAGAGGGGTGTAGTAACAGATGATTCTAAAAAAATAAAGGTGTATAAGCAAAATCTCAGGTTGAAGGAGCCTAATTCCAATAGTTACATCCTTACTCTATCTGATAAAAAGATGGTTACATTTTCTTGGGAGCCTGTAAAAAAAGGATATTCACTGTTTTGGGAGGCATCAAGGTATAATTCATTTAAAAAAATATTTAAAAAAAGGATTGTTAAGCAAAATTCTATATCAATCTCGCTTAATAGCGGTATCTATTTTTGGCGGTTAAGGTCTGTGCATAAACGCACAAAAAGGTCTGAAATCAGCGATGTAAGAAAGCTTACAATTATTAAAGATGACCCTTTGCAGTTGATCACACCAAAGAATGACGCAATTATTTCCTATAGGGCTGCCCTTCCCATGGTCAAGTTTAAATGGAGAAAAAGCAGGTTAGCTAAAGGATATAAATTCTATATCTCAAAAGATCGATCTATGATCGATATTATGCCTGGCACAGAATTAGTTAACTCCGGTTTAGTAATGGATTCGCTTGATAAAGGAACATATTTTTGGAGGGTGGGAAAGATTACAGGATTTAGCGCAGAGTCAAATGTACTACTCAGCAAGGTATATAAATTCAGTATTACAAAGAAGAAAATAATAGATCCACCAGAATTGATCTATCCAACTAATAATAAACGTATAAGCAGAACACAGTTAAAGAAACAGCATGTCACATTTACATGGAACAAAAGCCCAGAAATCGATAAGACAAGGTTGTATCTAGCTAAGGATAGAGAATTTAAATCACTAGTTTATTCTGGTGTTAGCAAAGTAAATTTTTTTCTATTAAAAGCAGATCTTCCAAAGGGGAAATATTACTGGAGGGTTATTGGTGTTCTAAAGGACAATGATAAAACAGCGCCCTCTGCTGTGAATGTTTTTAGTATAATTGAGACTGAGGTTGTTACGCTTATTTTGCCAAGGAAGAATGCAATAATAACGCCAGAGGATGATGAGAAATATCCTTCAGTTCGTTTTTCATGGAAGAGGAACGATATCCTAGGTAAGTACAGATTTCAAATTGCAAGGGATAAAAGTTTTTCTAATATTTATCATGAGAGTCTTGTTGATGCCTATTCTTTTCAATTACCGGATATAAAGCCGAACAGGTATTACTGGAGGGTTTTTCTTCTTGATGATGATGAGTCTGTTCTTACAAGAAGTAAAATGCAGGCAATAATTGTAAAAGATAGACTTGGCATCCCGGATATTATTTATCCGGGTCAAGGAGATGTTGTTAATATGAAAGATCTAAACTCGCTATCTCTTAAATGGAAGGGGATTAAGGGCGCAAATCAATATAGAATAGCCCTGTATCATCAAAAAAATAAAAAAATATATTCCATTTTAGAAAAGAAAACAAGAAGAAATTTACTTGTCATAAATAAGTTGAATAAGCTTGATGAGGGCCGATTTTTTTGGACCTTGCAGGCAATTGATAATGATTCTAAAAGAAAAAGAATAATCAGGAAGAGCCCTATAGTAAAGTCGCATTTTAAAATTACACTTGGGAAACCGATTGAAAAACCGAGAATAGATACACTTAAGATTGAAAGTATATAATTTAACTTGAGAATTATGAAAACAGCATTTATAATAACGAAAATATTTTTTATTTCATTTATTTTTTCAGATGTTATCTACGCTGCTGATGATATCTCAATAAAAGTAAAGAAAACAAAAATTAGCTGGGAAGATGTTAAAGGCGCTGTAAAATATAGAGTAAATATTAAAGATATTAATAATAAGATAATTTTAGAAAGGGATGTAAAATCGAGTGAACTGAATTTTGTTATCCCTTCTGGAAAATACACTATCAGGATAGGCGCTATAAATAAATTCGGAAAGATAGCTGCTTGGTCTGATTGGGTAGATATAGTAATAAAGGATGATGTACCTGATAAAGATAAAGATATAGATAAAAAAATAAAATATGCCGATGTCGGTCTTAAATTTGGGATTGGCTTTTCCTTTTTTGATTTGCTGCCTGAATGGAATGATCTATATAATGACTCATATAAGACAGTTGGTCTAAATATTGGGTATAGCTTTAAATATATAGATTTCCTTAGATCATTAACTATTTTTAGGTTTTTAGGGATTGAACTGGATACCTGCTTTCTTCAATTAAACGGTAAAGAGGGAGCCAATAGGGTTGAAAGTGATATGAATATATTTATCACAGGCGGTAATTTGTTGATTTCAACAGATTTCGATTATCCATTGAATTTGATTGTTAGAGGCGGCGGAGGTTTGGCTCATACAGAGCAGGAATTCAAGAAATATGATGAGTTTGGAGTAATAAATGATACAGCAATACTTAAATCAACAGATTATTTTTATAAAATGGGCATTTCAATGGAGTATTGCTTTTTACCCGGTTTTTTCACTGAGATAGGCGTTGATTTTTATAATATAAAATATCTTGCTAACGATTTCAGAAGCTTAAGATATCTATGCCTTATTGGGATTAAGATATAATAATAAAGCATCATTTTTGATGTTGTAATAGATTTTAAATGTTACATCTATTATATTAAATTTACAATCGTTGAATTAAGTAAATATAGGCAGGTATAGGAATTTTGTTCTTTATTTCTATAAATTTTTTCTGCAACTCGATATTGCCATTTCTACTATTATATAATGGGGAAAGGTAGATCCCGCCCTTACTGTATTTTTTGCTACATACTCTATTTACCAGATCAACAATAGAAGGGTAATGTCCGTCCGGTAATTCATTTGAAAGAATAAAATTTGCTGTAACCTCAACCTTATCATATTGTTTATTTACCTCCATCATTTTTATGAAAGCACTATGCACAGATTGCACAGAAACAGGTTTCCTCAAAATTTCTAGAGTATCATTGTCTGCAGATTCCAGACCTATATTTATATATGTGTAAAATGGGGTTTTATTCAATGATTGAAAAAGATCATTCTTTGCATTAAGAAATGAATCGATACTGGCAAATAAGAACAGGTTTGCTCCGTTCATAGATGATCTATTTAATTCAAAGGTTTCATAACTTTTTTCTGCAGCAAATAGCGTCAACTCCTCACCCGCGCCAAGGGCATCGTGTTGCCCTAAATAAACTGAATTGTAATTTGAAATATTTCCCCCGTAGAAATCCTTTAATTTCCTGATCTGGTTTAGAATATTATTTTTACTTCGCAATTTAAAGGGCAGTCTATTCTTTACTATGCAGAATTTGCACTTATATTTACATCCATCTGCAATAGTTATAGGTATTACATCATAGTCAACATGCCTGGAGTCTGGGGGAAGAACTGTAATCAAACCGCCGATTATATCGTGTAATTGCTTAGACTTCAATTTCAGATTGTTGAGATTATTCGATGCTACAAGGTTTAAGAATTCGTTTAATTCTTCTGGTATATTATTATTTAATAAATTTAAAGCCTTAACAGAAATTGAATCTAAAGATTTTATTGCATTTTCAACACTATTATTAACAAAGGGATCAAAGGCAAAAATAGAGTTAGATCTATACGAAAAACATGGCAGATAGTATTCTCCTATATAACTAAAAAGACCAGTGTATATTCCAGGAGTGTAGTAGATCCAGTCATTCCCTTCTGTTCTCTTTATCCATTCATCTTGCGGCCAATTTTTGTCTTTCGATTGGATAAGCTTTATGCAGCCGTTAAGGTTGAAATGATAGATATATTCAGGAGTTTCAATTATTGAGTAGGTTCCAAAGCGTATTGGATAGCTGACCTTTGAATATTCATTAGAACCTTTCTTGTTTGTTGTAATATTATAATCGTTGATCTTAAATGAAAGCATTTCTATTATTAACCGTAATTATTACCTGTGTTTATATGATGAATTATCGAATAGTCTTTAATATCTGTAATATTATCGCTTGGGACTAAGGAAGTTTTTCCTTTCTTTTATAATTTTCATACTAAATATCATTGATGAAGAATAATACATAATACAGCTTTAAAGAAACGCTAAATGAAGTCAAGAATAAAGAAGAGATAAGATTCTGAAAAATATAGGATTAAATAAAGATCATCTGTTTGTATTTCATAATAACTTTGAAGCCAGTTGCCGTTTGCTGATATATAAAGAGCGTCGACAATATAATCTATTGAGTGTGGTTTATGTCTAATAGGTATGAAGAAAAGCATCAATCCCTTTCACATTCCTTGACATCTATCCACATTTTTTTGTGTAGAATAAGGAGATGTGGGGATCAAAGAGATATGGAGATATTTGATCAACTTTGCAAGATAAAACTGATTTCAGAAACTTCCACTGGAATGACTCTTCGAAATGTAACCGCAGGCTTTAGCCTGCGTCTTGTGTATGCAGACTCCACTCTGCTAACGCAGCATCTTCAAAATCTACAGACCTACAGACAAAATCTGCAATTGTTCATCTGCTCTCGCTTGCTAATCAATCAGCAACAGTCTTGTAACTGCCGAATGAGCGCAGGCTGAAGCCTGCGGTTACATTCGCAGCCACAGCAGACCTCAGTCCGCGCTTTATGCATGTTCATTCCTACGGAAGCAGAAATCTATCTTAATTTATGCTTGCATATGGATTCTCACTTTCCTAGGAATGACAAAACAAGCTGTGATATTATTTAATGAATGTTCTGAAAATAGTTTAAGCTTACTCAACTTCTATTTTTTTAAAATCTGCCCTCTTATCAGAAAAGTAACAAGAATATCAAGCATATGACAGCCAATTTCTTCATTTTATAATGCCTGATCATATACGATCTCATTTTTATTCTTATGATCTTACCATCTGTATATAAATTTTTATCTGTTAAAAATTGAATTTTTTTATTGACATTAATTTATAAATAAATTTAAAGGTTACTATAGTTTAACTGATCTTTGAAAAAATTCAAGAGGAAGTTGGGTGAAAATCCCGCACTGGCCCGCAACTGTGATTCTGTCAATATTTGACAGATAAGTCAGAAACTCTTAGATAATTGGATATCCTCGAGGAGCGGGGTTAATTATTATAGTTTACATCTATATTAGGAAAACACGCCTCAAGGCGTGTTTTTTTTATTAAATTTAAAAACATTCCTAAAATACGATCTCACCTCAAGTACAATATCCTATTTCATTTTTAAAGATGAGATATACTGCAATATAATATATTTGCGCATCGGAATTTTGAAAAATTACACGGATGTGATTTTTTAAAATTGACCTTGTTATGCGCCAAAATAATCCACGGATCGGTTATTTTAGCGTATTATAGTATCGATGCATCTTCTGATCTGAAAGGTTTATGAAAGGCACTAATAGATATTTTAATTTAAAGATGTTAAAATTATTATAATAATTTGTATATATTTGATCATAGAAATTTATTTTCGGAGCTATCATTGATGAGACTAATTATTATGCTTAAACAATCATGCTAAATTTTATGCATTATCTATGAAGGAGGTGAATATGTGACTATCTTTTCTATTATGATTAGAAGTCAATTATCTAAAGACAACTGATTTATGAAAAATAACAAATATGATCTATTACAGATCAATTAGCTCTATAATTTTAGGAGAAAACAAAATGAATAATAAGATTTTTACATATTTTACAAGATATAATGAAATAAAATCTGATAATAAAGGATTCGATTTCTTTTCAAGAGGCATGATGAAAAAATTAAGAGAAATGTCGACTATGTTTATGTCATTTCTAGTAGCATTTGCATTAGTGTCAATTGGTTGCAGTGATGATAACGGAAGTGAAACTGTCATCCCATTCGGTAAAAAGGCAATAGTTGCAACTGCTGCTGCAGATTATAGCAGCGGAGCACATTCAGTTGTAACGCTGGAGAAACCAAGAAGCGCGACAAATAATCTCTTGCCAACTGGATCAGATTTAACAGTAGCTGCATTTGGAGATTATTTCTATCGTATAGAAAGATATCAAGCTGATAATATAACCAAGTTTCATATTGATGCACCTTCAGATGTGATATGGCAATATTCCACTTTGGAAGGAAGTGTTTCCACAAATGTTTATGATATGGTATTTGTTAATGATGATAAAGCTTATCTTATCTGTTACGGTTCGGTAAAGGTGTGGATAGTTAATCCCTCTGCAAACAGTGAAGCTGAATTCAAGATCGGAGAGCTTGATCTCTCTTTGTATGCTGATTCCGATGATATCCCAGAAATAAGTTCTGGTATTCTTGTGGATGGAAAACTATATATTACAGTTCAGAGACTTGACAGGGATAATTACTGGACAACAAGTAACACATCGTATGTTGCTGTCTTTGATACTGCAACAGATCAGGAGATAGATACAGGCATCACCAATTCAGATGGTGTTAAAGGTATTCCTTTAACTATAAGAAATCAGTCTTCAATAGATTATATCGACGGTGCTCTTTATATATCAGCAACTGGCAACTGGTTTGATAGTTATTATGGAATACAAAAGGTGAATTTAAGTACTTATGAACCAGATGTTGATCTTATATATGACGAGAAAATTGTAATAGATATCGCTCTTGTTTCATCAACAAAGGGATATTTTATAGATTATGTAGGCTGGGAAAATACAGCATTGCGTTCCTTTAATCCTTCAACAGGGGTTGTGAGTGATGGCAATATAGCTGGAATCGGGGACAGTGGTGACAGAAATCTTTCTGGTTTGTCAGTTGACAGCTCTGGCATGTTGTGGGTATCTGATGCATCTTTAACGAATCCAGGCATATATATCATCGATACTTCAAATGATCAAATAGATGAAGGTCCTATATCAACGAACCTCAATCCTGGTACAGTTGTATTTTGTGGTTATTTTGAATAATATCGTTATAAGTATTCATGGTGAAATTAATTTATAATAGTAAATCTATGAGAGGAAGCAGATCGATTAATAGATTATTTTTAGCTTTATCAATTTCAGTGTTCCTGAGCTTCTGCCTGTATGAGTTAACTTTGCAGGCAGAAGATAATCACAGAAGAGATGTAAAAACACAATGTCCATTGCATGAAATTGGAACGGCAGTCTCATCTCATACTAATGTTCTTCTTGCATTAGTGTCAGGTAATAAGGGTGCCGGAAAGGATGATAGATCTAATAAGTATCCAGAGCGGATAATTTCTTTTATGCCAACTATTACAGAGGAGCTTTTTCTTCTGGGGGTTGGTGAAAGGCTAGTCGGTGTTTCTATATACTGTCAAAGACCGCCAGAGGCTCAGCATAAGGAAAAGGTGGGAACTGTAGTTGAAGCGAATTTGGAAACAATACTTAAACTTCGGCCTGATCTGATCATCGTATCCACTTTAATAAATAGAAAACACCAACTTAAGTTGCATGACCTGAATATCAGGGTAGAGGTTTTTCAAGAGCCTGAGGATTATGATGGAATTTGCAAGAATTTTATTAGATTAGCCCATTTAGTAGGACAGGAAGCTAGGGCTAAGGAGTTAGTAAATACCGCCAAGAGAGAGATAAGTGTTATTAAGCAAAGGGTTAAGGGACTGGAAAAACCTAACGTGTTTATACAGATAGGCGCAAATCCGCTTTTTACTGCTAAGGGAGATACATATTTTAATGATTACATCGAGTTTGCAGGCGGTATTAATATCGCTAAGGATGCTGAAATTGGCGCCTATAGCGTTGAGGAGGTGATAAATAGAAATCCTGATGTCATTATAATTGTCACCATGGGTATCCTTGAGGATACCGAAAGGAATAGATGGCTAAATTACAAGACTATTAACGCTGTTAAGACTAAAAGGATCTATGTTATAGATTCCTACCGTGTGTGCAGCTCTACTCCTGTAAGTTTTGTTGAAACAGTCAAGGATATGGCAAAGATACTCCATAATATTGAATAGTATTTAAACTTGGATAACATAAGGGGATTCCTTATAATTTAATAGTATAGGAATTTGCATTATTTCGTTTTTGTATAGTTTTAAGATAAAAAATATGTATGAAAAGGAGATAAGGGGGATAATAGAGAAAGGAAGATGGAAATATTATATAAATCTCCTTATTACCTTTGTTCCGCCTCTTTAAAGCCTGCCCAAAGGGCGCTAAATTTTTACAAATGTAACATGATTGCTGGTGCTAATTTTGAAAAATATAATTCCTATCTATATTTATAATATTTTAAAAGGATTGTTGTTTTTATCAATGTTCCTTATTTATAATATTTTATCTAACTTTGATCTGCTTGCAGATGTTGAGGATAAGACCATTACACTTGATAAGATAGTTGTGACTGCAAGAGAGAGTGACAATAAGAAAGAGACCGGTGATGTGAAATTTGAAGAAATATCATCATTTTTTTCAGTTATTGAACGGGATAGCTTTGAGGGCAAGATGGAAGACCTCTCGGATGTTGTTGAAAAGGAGGCAGGCATACAGGTGCGTCAGTCAGGCGGGCTGGGAAGTTATTCAACTGTTTCACTGCGCGGTTCATCCGGCAATCAGGTTATGGTTTATATTGACGGAATATTGCTGAATGAGGCATCCGGTGGAAATGTTAATTTGAGTAACATCTCACTTTCTGATGTGGAGTCAATTGAGATATATCGCGGTTTATCTCCAATTAACTTTGGGTCCGCATCTATTGGCGGAGTTGTAAACATAAGGACAAGAAGAACAGGCAATGATCTAAAGGGAAGCATAAGCTCAGGTTACGGCTCATTCAATACATGGAAATTATCTGCATTTGTTAATCATAAGTTAGGCATGTTGGATTACCTTATAAGCGCTGATTATCTCTCTAGCGATAATGATTTTAAAATGCTAAACGATAACGGAACTCAATATAATCCTGATGATGACATATGGGAGAAGAGAAAGAACAACCGATTCGACCAGCAAAATATACTTGCAACCATAGGATTTGACTTTACAGAAGACCTTAGACTTGTGCTTTCCGACCAATATTTTGCAAAGTATCAGGAGATACCTAACTGGAATAATGCTGATATCGATACTTCATTAGACACAACCAGAAATATAAGCATTATTAAAATTATTGTAAATGATATAGGAAAATATCATTTTAATATGAGCGGAAGGATTGATTATTCCTATAATTTAGAGGAGTATGATGACAGTCATGGGTCAGTAGGGCTTGGGAATCAGCATACACGCGATGTGACCAGTTCAATCGGCTCAAATATCTTCTTTGAGTGGCCTTCTAAATTTAATATATTAACCTTTGTTACAGATATTCGTTACGAGGAATATAGGCCAGATGATATTGGGACTGTATCGTTAAGAAATGAAAGTTCGCGCAGATTTTATTCTTTTGGACTTGAAGATACAATATTAGTTCTCCAAAAACGATTGATCATAAGGCCCGGGCTTCGGTATCGGTATATTCGGGATGATTTGAAAAGTGGTACAGATAATTATGGAGAACCCACAGAAGAAAGGACTGAGGAGATAGATTCAATTAATCCTCAAATCGGAATAAAATATCAACTGCTGAAATGGCTTACTATCAGATCTAACCTTGCCAGATATGTGCGAGAACCCTCCCTATTTGAGCTTTTTGGTGATCGCGGTTTCTTTAACGGCAACGACGAACTTAAAGCTGAGAAAGGTACAAACTTTGACACTGGATTTGAGCTGAATATTCTATTCCCTAAAAAGACTATAGATCGAATTTTCTGCAGCGCTGCCTATTTTGTTAGTGATATTAAGGATATAATATCCTATGTTTATGATGCTCGCGGAATTGGAAGGGCTGAAAACATTTCAAAGGCAAGAATAGATGGGATTGAATCCAATATTACTGTTGATCTTCTGGAGTATTTACAAATTGCTGGAGGATACACATGGCAAAAGGCTATCAATCATAGTGAAATTCCCTCATTCAATGGTAAAAGATTACCTGGAAGGTTTGAACATTCTTTTATCGGCAGGATTGAGGGAAGGTGTAAATGGTTTAAGATTTACTATAATTATATTTATGAGACGGGAATGTATTACGATACATCGAATCTGTTAGAGGCGGAAGATAAGAAGGAACATAACGCAGGCATTACTTTAATGTATCAACCATTGATCGTGACATTAGAAGCTAAAAATGTTGGAAACAACAGATATGAGGATTTTAATGGATTCCCTCAACCAGGCAGATCGTATTTTGTTACTCTGAAATATAGTTTCTGATAGCAGATATAGTAAGGTTAAGGGTTATTACTGATAATTGTTAACTGTTTTATTTGCGTGAGCGCTTTTCCTGCCAGAATGCTGGATATTCTGTAATTTTTCCTATCTTAATATACAAAGATTTTAATTTGCCATACATCTTTAAATAGACTTGCTCAAATAGCTCCTTATATATATCCCTGTTCACTGGAATAGGTTCAAAGACATCGTTTATCCGAACCATTCCTTTAACAGCGCTTTCGAAATCCGGATAATATTTTAAACCTACAGCAGCATCTATTGCTGAACCCAGGGCAGAGGTTTCAAAGGTATGTGGTCTTTCAGCAGGAAGATCGAATATGTCAGAAGTTAACTGCATAACTATATCACTTTGTGATCCTCCGCCAGCAACTCTTAATTTTTCAATCTTCACTTTATTTTTTTTCTCTGTTCTAATAGCGCCATCCTTTAGCGCATAGACAAGTCCTTCAAGAATTGCCCTGTAAAGATGAGCTCGTGTATGAATTTCTCCAAATCCGATAATTGCTCCCTTAGCTTCCTGCCCTGGTATCTTTACTCCTGGCGACCAGTATGGCTGTAATATAAGTCCAATAGATCCTGGATCGATTTCGCTTACAAGCTCATCAAATAGTTCCTCTGGCTGAACACCTCTTCTTCTGGCAATCATCTCCTCTTTGTGCCCGAATTCTCTCTTAAACCAGCTTACCATCCAGAATCCTCTTCTTATTATTATCTCAGTGTGATATTCATCAGGTACGGCGCTGGGATAGGGTGGGAAAAATGGTATAACCTCAACATATTTTTTACTGGCAGTTCCAATGATAGAAGAAGTGCCATAACTTAAACATGCTGTCTCAGGTGAGAGACAACCACTTCCGAGTATTTCACATGCCTTGTCAGCTGCAGAGGCTATTACAGGAAGACCAGACGGTATACCTGTCTCTTTTGAAACCTTTTTAGAAATGTAGCCTAGTAACTCTGTTGGCTTTACGAGGGAAGGAAGAATCGATCTGTCCATAGGAAACATCTTCCATTTCATATCAGAACTTTTAGCCCATTCCTGTGTTTTATAATCAAAAGGAACATATCCTACAATATTTCCTGTTGAATCAACATATTCTCCTGTCAATTTGTAGGTAAGATAACCTGAGAGAAAGAGATATTTATATGTATTGCTCCAAATATCCGGCTGATTTTGTCTTATCCAGTTCGATTCACACTCTGATATAGTATATTCAATAGCATCTTGGAGATTAATTATCTTTAGAATAGACTTGGTAAAGAATGAAGGCCATTTCTCAATTTTTGCTCTTCTGTCGTCCATCCAGACGATTGCAGGCCGTATTGGATTGCCGTTCTTATCTATATTTATTACAGTATTACGCTGAGTTGTAATTGTAACTCCCTTAATTGCTTCTTTGGAAATACTCATAGATCTTATTAATTTTTTTGTTGTATAGCAGAGCTTCTTCCAGAAATATTCAGCTTCCTGCTCAGCCCAGCCTGGTTGGTTAGAAAAGTATGGCTCTAATGGAGTTTTAACAATATGCTGGATCTCCCCATTAAGATCAATAATAACAGCCCTAACTGATTGAGTTCCAACGTCTATTGTCAGAATAGATTCTTCAATAGGTATGTCTTTCTTCTTTGTCATTTGTTGTTTACTCCGGATTTCTCTAATTTGTTATATAAATCGTATCCATTTACAGTTGACAGTTCATTAAAGCACAGGCTCCTTTTCGAATTATAAAATTTCGATTGACTATCTTACTTTTAATATGATATTTTTCAAGTCATATTATGAAAGGAATTATATTAGAAAAACCAGAAGAACTCTGCTCTGATCATTACCTTCTTAAGATAGATTCTTTGAGCAATATTTCTTATCCTGGTCAGTTTGTAAATATAAGGATTAGTGATCAAAAGGATCCTCTTCTTAGACGTCCCTTCTCGATTCATAGTCATGAGAAGAATATTATCGAAATTGTATTCAAAGTCATTGGCAAGGGCACATTGTTGTTAAAAGATTATACTGTAGATCAAGAGATTGATATCATTGCGCCTCTTGGAAACGGTTTTACTATCACAGAGGATAAAAAGACGCTTTTAATCGGTGGAGGAGTTGGCAATGCTCCGCTGTATTATCTGGCAAAGCACCTTAAAATAAGGAATAACTATATTCATTATCTCTATGGAGCAAGAACTTGTGATAACATTTATCTGCAAAAGAGATATTCCGATATCGTTGACAGATTTGATCTCTCAACAGATGACGGTACTGCCGGAATAAAGGGGTATATTACAGATATCTTGCCTGAAATACTCAATGATGAATACTTTGATATTATATACATCTGCGGTCCTCTTATAATGATGAGTAGGATAATTGAGATATTGAGGAAATCTGACATAAAAGTAGAGGCCTCAATTGAGAGATATTTCGGGTGTGGAGTTGGTTTTTGCTATGGATGTTCTGTTGATACTACAATGGGATTAAAAAGGGCATGCATAGACGGCCCTGTATTCGATGCAAGAGTAGTTAATTGGGATTATCTTTTAGGTGATCTTTAGGCATTAATAATTGCAGGCAGCAGGACAAGCTATATATATGAGATAGAGCGCTCATTCGATACTGAAAAAGCGAAAAGATACTTTAATAAAGACCATTTATCACCTCTCTTCCTTGTTGGTTTAAAATTCTTAATTACAGGCAGTTTGAATTAGTCTTTGTCGAAGATCGGGTTTCAGCATAGTTCAATATTATTAACATTTAGGAATATCTGAAAGATGGTGATAAATATGAACGTGATAATGATTTTTCAACAAAGAATACAATAGATATCAGAGACCCTCCGCAAGATCATACATTTCATATTTCTGGAGATATGGATTTTATAGCAATTGATCTTGAAGAGGGCGACTTGATAAAGATTGAAACATATTATTTAACTATTGATATTGAAACAGTGGTTTTTCTATATAATTCCGAGCATTTGGAAGTAGCTTATAATGATGATATATATATGATGAATGGAGTTTATATTCAAGTTAGCTGAAAGTGGAGCGCCAATTATAGAAAATATGGCGGCCGTCCTAGCCGCAAAATATAACAATTTTCTGGTTAATTTGCCTGTTTTAATACTTGATATAATTCTGGAATATTATTATTGAAAATAAAATTATTAATTCAGAGGTATAATTATGGATTATTCCTTAATAGGTGCTGTAATTTCCGGACTTGGTGCAATAATATCTTTTCTCGCAATGTTTAAAACCAGTTGTTATAAAAAGGAAGTAACTAAAATTAGAGATTCCATACTTAACCAAAGTAATTTTACTGGTTTCAAAGATTGCAGTGATATTAAAGATTCACACTCTAATCAGATAAATATCAAATAATTATTTTATGAGTTATTTATACTGGGATTTCATTTATTGACAAAATTTCTGAATGTTATTTAAAAAAATATTTATTAATTTTGATAATAATATTATTTTGAATATTCAGCAAGAATACTATAATGCCTCTTTGCATTTTAGCTTGATCTTTATCAATGCGCTCCGCAATCACATAACATGGCTGTAGGAAAACCTCATTT
>JAXHTB010000110.1:0-10610 GCA_034190185.1 Spirochaetota bacterium
ATCCAAAGGCAGCGATTTTTTTGCTCTAAAGGAAAGACTTTCATTTAGAAAATTTATATAGCATTATTTAATACTGAATATCAGAGGAAATTATTATGAAGATTATTCAAATTATTTCTAATTTAACACTTATTATTTCTCTAATTTCTTGTTCTAATAATAAACCAAGAGATGTTATTGAAAACATCCAAGACCTTTATAAAGCTGGAAAATTTAAAGAAGTAAGGAAATATTATACTAAAGGCAGTAATCTTGCAATGGATGAATTAGAAAAACTAATTCCTAAATCAAAAAATTACAGAGAAGAAACTAATAAGAAATTTGCTAATGGGGCTGAATGGGAAGTCATTAGCGAAAATATATATGATACAGTTGCTGAGGTTAAGATAAAATATAATGAACATCCAGTAGAGAATATGAAAGGACTGGAAGTACAATTCAGCATGAAAAAGGAAGATAATATGTGGAAGATAAACAATGAAGATGACCTAAAAATGAGTATAGAGATGATAAAGAAAATGAATGAACAATTAAAATCATTTATTAAATAATCCCTTTAAGGAATGTATTGATCGCAATATTGAATTATAATGAAATTTTTATGCATCAAGAAATAAATAAATCCTATCATCAAATATTGGAAGAAATTGGATTTAGTTTTATCCATCCCTACCAGGTCGCTGGCATGGGTGAACCATGGTCAATGAAGCTTAATAGTACACTTGAACTGCTTCAGGAACATAATATCGGCGCTATTCTAACTTTGATGGAAAACAACCTCTATTATCATCAATACTGTGAAGCAGGTTTCCTTTCTCATCATGAATCTGTTGATGACTGTATGCCTCCCACTGCAGAAGCTATGGACCGAGCTATCGAATTCATCGACCATTCCCTATCTAAAGGACTGGGAGTCGCTGTTCACTGTTTTGAAGGACGTGGAAGAACTGCTACAGTACTTGCTGCATGGATTGGCAAAAAGGAATCACTCGATCCGCAGAGAGCTATCGAACGTGTATATAAGGCAAGACCTCATTCAATTATAACAAAGGAACAACGGGCTTTTCTTTGCAATTACATTAAGTAATTTTTATATTCCCTTTTATATAAGATATGAGTAAAAAGCGAATACAAGTATGTTGTGAATTGATAAAAATGGATATGAAAGGACAAGTTTATCATGCAACTGTCAAAGCTAATGGTTACAGAATTTCGCTTTCGTTAGAATACAGAACTGTATGAATGCAATTCTAATATGCATCGATATTTTAGATTCATTTCTACCATGTATGTAATCGATTACAATTTATCGTATTTAAATGCACAACTAAATATACTATGAACGATAAATCGGTTTAATTTATTTATTAACGCAATATTATGGTGGGCATTTGGCGCACATAGATTTGAAAAGTGTAGTAGATAGATATCTGTCTCCTCTATCTGGTAATATTGTTATTATAGTACCGCTATTCATCTCTTTTGCTATCCTAAGAACCCCAGCTACTGCAGCGCCGCTTGACATCCCACAAAACAATCCTTCACTTAGTGCAAGGTCTCTTGTCATTGCAAAGGCTTCATCATCTCCAATATTTACAATTTCATCTATTATGTTAGGATCATAAATCTCAGGAACTATAGACTCGCTCATATTTTTTAATCCCTGGATCGTATGACCAACTGGTGGTTCAACCCCAACAATATGAATTCCAGAATTATATTCCTTCAATCTCTTAGAAACTCCCATAATAGTAGCCGTAGTTCCCAATCCAGCTACAAATGCACTAATATCACTCGAATATTGCTCAAGTATCTCAACCGCAGTTGTTTCATAATGAGCCTGTATATTTTCTGGATTGGAAAACTGATCAGGCATATAGTAAATATCTGGGGCTTCTTCATGCATATCCCTTGCTTTAAGAATAGCGCCGTCTGTTCCATCGCATCCATCTGTAAGAACAAGTTCAGCACCAAAAGCTTCAAGAATAGCTCTTCTCTCGAGGCTGACACAATCAGGCATGCATAGTTTAACCTTAAATCCTAGTGCTGCTCCGACCATAGCAAGTCCAATGCCCATATTCCCACTTGTGGGCTCCAGAATAATCTTATTCTCTGTAAGCTCTCCGCTTTCGATTGCGCTTCTAATCATGAAGTATGCTGCCCTATCCTTTACTGATCCTCCAGGATTTGCACCCTCAAATTTTGCCAATATCTTTACATCATTAAATAGATTTATGTTATTTAATTCTACAATAGGAGTATTGCCTATTGCAGATAACACACCCAGATTTTTAATTTTCGATTTCAACATCGTAGTAAAAACCCCTTCCGTTGTTAATATTACCGCATAATTGAGACAATTTCAATAAATTTCATCCATGAAATCGATCAAAATTAATATGCGACATAAAAATTCATTTACTATATATAACTTAACTTATTATAGCTAATACTATTAGCGAGTGACGGGACTCGAACCCGCGACGTCCAGCTTGGGAAGCTGACATTCTACCACTGAATTACACTCGCATTATGTGTCTTATACATAGATATATCCTATTTTATCAAGAATTATTTTAATCTTATTAAGGAAATCGATTTATCGGTATCGGTGCAACCGATGTTTGCCGTAGTGAAACGGAGGCAAATGTGGCAAAGCCCAAGCGACCTAAGGTAGCACAGCGCATCACGCTTCACGCCTCGTTGTGCGATGGACTTTGTCCCTATTATAGCTATCAGTTGCCGAGGCTAATGAGGACCGAATCATTATTATTTGAGTTAAGTTATAATTTTAAGCTAACATTTTTTCAATGGTATTTAGCAATTCAAGATGTGTTTCGGTACCTGTTGGAGAAACAGTAAAATAAATTTGATCGTTTGGTTCAGTTTTTTCTCGTAATTCAATCAACACCGACTTATCAGATATTGATATTTTATTCTTAACTAATTTTTCAGGAATATCATTATAACTAATTTGAAACCTTACTGAATATGGAATAAATGAAATTCTTGCATCATAATTATGTTTTGTTGATATCAGTTCTTCAATTTTATTCAATTTCACATTACTGATAAAACGATCTAATTTTATATCAAGGTTCAAGATGCATGTTATTTCATAAGTACAAATAACTGGCTTATAAGAACCCTTATCATCTCTCAGATCTAAAGAAATTGATAATTTTTTTAAATCTTCGAAAAATAAATCAGAAATATCGGAAGGCGATAGTATATTAATTATTTCTTTTTCTCATCTTTTGCCAGATGCCTATGTTTAATTGTATCCATCATTTTTACAAAGAGCTCATAAAAATCATGGAATTCATCTCTCTTCCTAATAGGTCTATAATCTGGATATCCACCATCAATGATCTCATTGATATACTCTGTCATAACATAAATTGGTCCTGATATTCTGCTGGCTCTCCTTATTATAAAGAATATCATTATGAATAAAATTAATATTGCAAATGCGATAATTAATACAATTATAAGATTATTGTTAGAAATAATTTTACTAATTTCGTGGTTATTGTTACTGATGGCTACAATACTCTTTTTAATTTCACTTTCTACATCTCTTAATCCTGATTTACTCTTAGTTTTAGCACTTTTTTCGGAATGAGTCTGAAATTTATCCACAACTCTGTTATGCGAGATAATGACTTCATTCTGAATATCTGCCATTTTTAATAGTTTTTTATTTATAAAAATATAATTTATACCAACAAAAAAAACTATTACTACAATTGCTAGAAAGAAAAAACCTATAATCGAATAAGTAGTTTTTAAGTGAAATTGCTTATCAATTAATTTTGTCTTTCTTTTATTCATAAATCTAATCCTGTATTATTATTTCAGATATATCATAAAGTTGCACAATACTATATCCACTCATCGAACTCCTTGTTATTGAATTATAGAACAATATTGGTAAGTTCAATCTGATTTCAGAGTGAATGATGGTAGAAAATCAGTTAGCGCAATATAAACTCGATTGTTAAATTTTTAGCCGCTGATATATATGGATTCTAATGGACTGTTCGCGCGGATTGACTGCATAAAAATAATATCATAATTCTATAGGGAAAATCAGTGTTTCATCCATGTAAATCCGTAGCTAAAAAACACACTATTTAATTTCTGAAAACAGTTTGAGCTTACCAATATTGAATAAAAAATACAAAAAACAAGAATATAAAAAAAGAGGAATAGTATAAACATATTTTACTACATATTCAATTAATTATCATTAATAATTTATTGAATATGCAGTAAAATAGTAAAAGATGAAAATTATGTATATAGAAAGGTTTAATATAAATTCTATGTATTTAGAAGCTAAATAAAAACCCACTCATAATGAAATGCGTCATATCCTCTGAAGATGGATAAGCATTTCCAGGAAGAAACAGGGCATAATTTATATGGAATGAAAAATCAGAGAAGATCTTCCAACGAAAAGCTACATCTAAACCATGACCAATATCTCTATTGCTCTTTGATGCATCAACTCCAAAGTTTATTTCAGACTCTGATTCATCCTTGAAATAGTAGGAATATTTTGCAATGAGGTTCATCCTGCGTAAAGAAATACTAGTAGAATCGTATAATGGAGTAAAGGAGAGACCGATTCTTACAATATGAATATTTGCAAGAATTGGCTTTAATCCATATCCCCCTTCAAAACTTCCAAAGTATAAAAATCCATTATCACTGCCGGAACGATTCCCTGTTGGCGACTTATAGTTATCTCGATCCTTATCTCCTGAACCGTATGCATACTGCAATAACAGCACAGGATTATAAGACCGATTTAAATAGTAATTTAAACCAACAATGGCAGCATTGGCTTTTACATCTTCTTTTTCATCTGTGCCATCGATATAACTCTCTCCTGTTTCATAAATATATTCAGCAAAATAGTAAGTATCGCCTAAAACACCTTTTAATCCAATGCCATAGTAATTTGAATTATACCTGGATTTCTCACCACTTTCCTCATCACCTTTGTCTATTTGCATGAGTCCAAGTAGATATAATATCTGATTCCAATATCCCTTTGAGATAGTCCCGCCCACAAAGAGCCTTTTTGCGCCATCTGAAATATCCTTACTACTCAGATTATAGGGGTTATTATCCTTTTTTAACAATCCGGTATAGGCTCCTAAAAGCTTTACATCTACATATCTTGAGTTGAAATTAAATTCACCTCCATCACCCCTGCCATTAAAAACAAGACCGGTCCCAATCGAGAAAAATTTTCTTCCAAGAAATAATTTAAGTGTGTTTTTTTCATTTTGTATACTAGCAAATGCAACATCAAGATCAAAAAGATTATCGCTATCATTATCCACTGGTCTTTCTTTATTCTCTAAAATATTCATATACACATCTTTAAATCGAATATATATATAAGTTCTCTTCCATAACCAACTCTTAAGCCATAATTTTGTAATTATAATTGTCGAAAGCAATTCAGAGCTGCCCTTCCTCTCGTCAAGTATTGATGGATACAGCCATCCGCCATAGCTTATAGAAAAAGGTTTTCTCTCTGATATTAGTATTTTCATATCCTCATCACTCTTAAAATCGGGATAGAAATCATCAGATTCACTTTCAGTAATATTTTCTTCTACGTCCTCCTTAACATCTCCCTTAAGAACTTCCTTCTCCTCACTAAACAAATCTGTATTGAGAAAAAATGCAAATAGGACAATAAATAACAAGATTATTATTCTTTTCACTCTTCCCCTCCAAATAATTTTGATACTTTATACATTATCTCAATTAACTCTCCGCCATCAATATAGTCCCACTCGCTTGCCTGAAAATTCATTATCCCATTTGCAACACAGGTTCTAAATGCATATCGCGGTGTTTTAAAGATCATGTACATGAGTGAATCTCCCAAATCGAAATATTTGGCGATCATAAGTGATAGTTCACCTTTCCTTATTGGAGCATCTTTATTATATTCAACTTCCTCAAGCATTCCTTTTCCTATTAAAAACTCTACATCCTTATTAAAGGATTCGGATTTGTTATTAACAATAAGAGTAAATATTTTTACTGCATCACCGAATGTTGCAATATCTTTATTAGTTATCTCATGAATAAAAGTTATATTACCCGGTGCTTGAGAAAATGCAGAAGACAAAATAAAAAACATGAATAGAATTAAAAAGCCGATCTTCTTCATCTTTCAACTCCTTTCAAAAAAATAATAGATCAATAAGACAAGATAAGTGCTTTCAATGCTAAAGGGTACAATTTTATCTGTAGTAGAGATCAAATGCCAATAATTCCAATAATTTTTACACTAAAACTTCATTTCAAGCCTTGAATTCTTTCTAAAAAAGATATTAAGTATACATTTATCAAAAATTAAACATAAAAAAAAGATTGTATTCCAATATATAAGATATTTAAGGTGGGGAAATTATTACCTCAAACAAATTTTGAGGTAAAAGTATAAATAATTACAAGAACATTTACATTTCAATTGCAACAAAGATAAAAAAAATATTATTCCCAATCAAAACTTAATTTAGCGCTAGCGCTGTTTGTTCCTGCCATTTTATACAAATGATGCAATGGCGTTTCAGAATTACCTACATAATCACCTGCCCAGTCCTCCTGGAAACCACGCTCATCATTTGTAGTAGTGTTCTTATCCAATAATCCTGGTATTGACTTTTCCCTAACATCGGAAAGGGGGTTCTCGGGCCTGGAATTATTTGTTCCCATTCTGAAAACAGTCCTGCCATATATTATATTATGAACACCATCCTGATTCTCACCAGTAATAGTTCCATCAACAACTTCAATCTTCATACCAGAAACTGAACCATAAAAGTCATTCTGCTCTGTTCCCCTTACACTAGAAGTAGCTACAGGTGTAGTAATCTTAAAACTCGTTTTAAGACGCTTTATCCTTTTAACCCTTGCATTAAGGCTTCCATATCTTAATCCTATATGGGTGTTTCTACTTTTTTTTATAGTTTTATTTCGGTAAATCTTCATCATTGTAAGTTGTCGTACCAATAAGCTATTATCATCTATACTTATCCTTGCAGAAGACCTTATTCCTGTGCTAATCTTGGTCCCTTCTGTAAGCTTCATTCCTTTTGTTAACGGTTTCCACTGTCTGCCTCTTTTATAAGCTACATCCCCTTTTACAGAAACGACTACAATATTTGAAAATGCAAAGGAATAAGAAAGCAAAAATGCTACAGCAAAACACGATATAATATATAATTTTTTCATATTTTCCTCCTGCAAAATAAATGTCTATATCCAAAATAAAAGTAATATTCTTTAAAGTCTTAGTCAACATGAAATTATAAATTTTTCTAAAAATTTATACAAACTGCTAAATGGAAATAATTACTCAAATTCCCATTTTTTTTACTGACTTTTTACTCATTTGTATAGAGATTTTTTTCGGATAGCACAATTAATTATTTTGAAAAGGGTTGAGATTTGGATATAGCCTCCCTTTATTAATTTATTGCTTTAAATGTACTATGGAGGGGGCAGATGGTGATCTGTGTGTTACTCTGATCACCATCTGCAATAAATATAAATTTCCTACAAAATATAGAGGTGATGAGTGGAAATTAGAACTTTTTATAACCTTAACATTTACACATTAGATGTTGCTATGTTATTATTAATAATAGAATATCTTAAATTATACTAATAATATTATAATCTGTCAACCAATTTGTAATGAACGCCATGCAGCGAGTAATGAACATCATGTAAAAGGGAACAAACAACATTTTAGTTAAGAATATTAATTGACAGATATAGACGAGATATTTAATATACAAAATTCTTTATCATAAACAATATGTGGCATTCCTGCAAAAATAAATTTTCGAAATATCGATGCTGATCAGAGCCGATTACAGGCGATTATTGCCTATTATGGAAAACAAAATCCAATTCAGAGCAGTTTTTGCAGTTGTGCCAAACCTATAAACAATTATAATTAAAATATTCCCCATTGAAAGCACACCTTGCTCTACTATAGATTTCTAAGAGTAATTATATTACTAATTACACTATGGATCCTTGAATTCCTGCGCTGAAAACACTTTTCTTAACAAAACAGTATAGGTGTAATAAATGATTGTTAAACTTCAAATTCTAAAATCTTTTCAAAATCAACTACATCAAAATTATTGGGGATTACTCAGATGTAGATCTTTAAGTGACAAGACAATCAATGTTAGGTTTTTCCTTTTATTATTAATTTTAATAGTTTGTATTACATCCTTTAAATCTGCAGATGCTTCTGAGCCAATAATATTAAAGAATAGTAAAGATTTCTATTTTCTTGGGTTAAATGTCGAATATTTGAAGACAAAAGATAAAAATCTTACGATTGAAGATATTACCACACCAGAGCATTCTGCAAGATTCGTTCAATCTAATGATAAAGAATTATCAAATTTCTATTTCACAGAAAAAGATGAATACTGGCTGCGTTTTGGTTTAAAAAACAACTCAACAAAGAAATGGTATTTAGTAGCAAAATCAAAATATCCTATTTCGCAATTAGAATTATATACACAAAATAGAAATGGGACCTTCCTTAAGAAAAAAGCAGGGTACATTTCACCTTTTAACGAAAGAGAAATTAAACATCGAGATATCGTATTAAATCTGGAAGCTGAATTTCAAAAGAATAAGACATTTTACATCCACCTCAAAAATGCCTCATTACATATAACCATACAATCTAATGAATATTTTCATGAACAGGATCAAACTGAACAATACATACTCGGCCTTTTTTTCGGTATGATATTTATAATGTCAATATATAACCTGTTCCTTTTCTTTTCATTAAGAGATAGAAATTACATACTTTATACTTTATATACCTTCAGCTTCGGTTGTTACATGATGGGTTATTATCAATACTCCTATATGTTTTTATTCCCAGCGCACCCGGAAGCTAATTTTCTGTTTTTTTCGATAATTGTTAATGTTACGGCAATATTCGGGACATTATTCTCTAAAACATTTTTAAATACCAAGGTTTATGCCCCAATAATAGATAAAATTCTGATCATCATTGCTTTCCTTTTTATAATATTTATAGCAATAACACCATTTGTAGAATTTGTTAATATGAGAACCTATGTACACAATCCTACAGATTCTTTTATTGCCTTAGTATGCTTAATATCGATTGCCGCATCAATACAAGCCATGCGAAAAGGATTTCGTCCAGCACGTTATTACTTCGTGTCATGGATTATATATTTACTATTCGGGATTCTTTTAACTACTATGCAGCAGATTGGCATACTTCCATGGGATTTTATATTTTACGGATTTAGTGACATAGGCATGTTGATCGGCTCTGCATTAATGATAACCCTGCTATCTCTTGCCCTTGCGTATAACATAAGGATTATTAGAGAAGAAAAAGAAGCAGCGCAAATTGAAGCCATTGAAAATCTGCATAAGACTGACAAACTAAAAGATGAATTTCTCGCTAATACCTCACATGAATTAAATACTCCATTAAATGGGATAATAGGCATAGCGGAATCACTTGTCGATGGCGCTACAGGGATACTGCCGATCAGCACAAAAAATAACCTAAATATGATTATTACAAGCAGTAAAAGGTTGATGAATCTTGTGAACGATATACTAGACTTTTCAGTTTTGAAGAATAAAGACATTGAACTGCGATTAAAAAAAATTGATATAAAGATAATAACCGATATAGTTTGCAAACTTTCCCAACCCCTCATTGGAGGGAAAAAATTGTCATTGATAAATTCAATAAGTGAGAACACCCCTCTTATAACTGCAGACGAGGATAGGATACAACAGATCATGTTGAATCTTATTAGTAATGCTATTAAATTCTCAGAATCAGGCGAGATAAAAATTTCATCCAAATATAAAAGTGAATTTCTGGAAATATCTGTTTCTGACAACGGTATTGGAATACCAAAGGATAGGATATCACGAATATTTGAACCCTTTGAACAGGCAGATAGTGCTATATCAAGAAAATATGGTGGGACTGGTATTGGGCTTTCAATAACTAAATATCTAATCGAATTGCATGGCGGAAATATTAAAGTAGAATCGAAACCAGGAAAGGGTTCACAATTTTCCTTTACATTACCTGTTCATGGAAATAAAATAATACCAAAAAAAACTATAAACAAACTGCCAGACAAAAATGTACATAGTGTAGATACTTCATATTTAGATATATCATTGAGCGAACCTAAGACCGATCAAATATCAAATGAATTCAATAATAAGATAGCTTCTTCTGTAATTCAGATCAATAATGATAAACAGATATCGTCATCACCTCCTGCAACAATATTAGTTGTGGATGATGAACCTGTTAATCTACAAGTAATCAAAAATCAACTCAGTCTTGCCGGGCATAATGTATTAACAGTGGGGAATGGAATAAAAGCTCTTGAAATAATAAATAATAAAGATTTACCTGACTTGATATTACTTGACATTATGATGCCAGAAATGTCCGGTTATATTGTATGTCATATAATCCGGGATAAATATTCCCTTTATGAGCTGCCAATTTTAATGTTAAC
>JAXHTB010000111.1:0-10537 GCA_034190185.1 Spirochaetota bacterium
CCCCAGCAGTATCATAAACATGAGTTGCAGTCTTCTCAGCGCTCCATTCAGTATTAAAAGCGCCGTCATTTTCAAAATCCCACCTCACCTGAATCTCTGCGGCAGAAGAATCATCATCAGTAGAACCTGAAGCATCAAAGGTGACAGTAGCGCCATAACCTGGCGATGTTGGGCTGAATGTAAAACTTGCTGTTGGTGCATTGCTGTCAATAACAGAAATACTCTTTGAAACACTGTCTGTCATACTTTGTGCATTTATTACTTCAAGAGTTACTGTTTCTGTGCCTAAAGTTGAATAATTTCTTGTTATTGTAGGAACTGATAACCAGTCAGTCCATACGCCGTCATTGGCAAAGAGCCATCTATATTGTAATGCACTTCCTGATGGATTTGCAGTGGATTCCGCTGAAATCGTTACAGGTTGAGGTGCGTATATTGAGGTTGCTGTTCCTCCATTTATGTAGAAGTCAGCTACAGGATATCCCGGGTAGTTATCTGCTTCCCTGTCGAACATATTATCCCTGTTTACATCTGCGCAAGTGAGTACAGCAAACAAAGCAGCAAGTAAAAGATATTGTATTCTTTTCATTATTTTATCCTTTTAAAAAAATATATTTACCGCAAAGGCGCAAAGGGCGCAAAGGTTTAAAAAATTATTTATAATTTTTGTTATTCATTTTTTTGTATATATGAAATGAATCATTTTCATGTTATTATAACTGTTTTTTCCCTTAAAAGCTTTTCTTTGCGCTCTTTGCGCCTTTGCGGTTAAATTATTAAAAGTTAAGTCTATAACCAAACTTCAGTCTGGTTTGCATCATTATTTGACCAAACTCATCTGTTATTTCGCAAATTTTGTGATCTATATCTGATATCCTTGTTTAGGTTTGTATTGACATGATCATGAAAAGTTCTTGAAATGTATTGGGAATTAAATTTAATATGAAGCTTGATCTATGTGGTTTATGAATCAGTAGTAATTTTGCTTACATTTTGTTCCATTCCATTATGTAAAATTCAGTTTGATTAAAGCGTTATTAAAAAATTAGGAGAAAATTGTGGATTGTAATAAAGAAAAAAATTTAAAAGAATGCAATTGCACATATGATCCATGTTCAAGAAAAGGTATATGTTGTGAGTGTATTTCTTATCATAGAAGAATGAGTCAGCTCCCGGCTTGCTTCTTTCCAAAGGATGCGGAGAGAACCTATGATAGATCCTATAAATATTTTGCTGATCTTTTTAATTCTGGTAAAATATAGATGATCTAAGCGCTTGAAGTGAAACCTTATGCCAGCGCTTATTATTTAATTCATACTAACCCCTGTGGGGAAGATAATGAAGCGGATTTGTTGGTTTGCCTTTATAATCTATCTGAAAATGCAGATTTCTATTGCTTATTATACCGATCTCTTTACCTGACATAATAGTGTCTCCCTCAGATACAAATATCTCTTTTAAGTTTGAATAGATAGTTAAATATCGATGGGCATGCTTGATTATAACATATCTTCCAAATCCTCTCATCCTTCCTATCTTTTCTACTTTTCCAGAGGCAGAAGAGACTACACAGGATCTATATCTACCAGTGATCATTATTCCAATGGCATGTATCCCATCTTGCCCATCTCTTTTAACATGACTAATTTTCGATAAGGGCCATCTGAAACTTGGTTTATTCTTGTCAGGTTTCTTATTTTGGGCATATTTATATTGACTTAATGGAATTTTTAAATTCTTCCCTGCTTTTATATTATTATTATTTTTTATTTTATTAAATTGGCAGATCTTATTAATTGAGACATTAAATCTTCTGGATATCTTATATAGGGTGTCTCCTTTTTTTATTTTATATGTAAAAAATCTTTTCTTCTGATTTCTTGTGTTCTTATTTTTTTTTGGTTTACTAGAACTATAACTTTTATGATAATTGCGCTTATTACTTTTTTTAATCTTTGAATCTGATCTTTTTCTTATGACTTGTCTGTTTTTATTTCTATTATTACGATCATCAAATTCTAAGATTTCATCTTCACTGCTCCAATTTAGATTATCAATTTTTTCTCTATTATAATATTCTGAACAGTAATCCTGAAATGTTTTTGGATTTCTATTTTTGCAGGTATATTTATTTGGCGTGCAATTAACTAAGAAGAATAGTATAAAAACCGCTATAAATGCCTGAATTACTTCCCTGTGAGGTACATGGAACATCTCCATACGTTCCGATTATATATAGTTATGAAAGTCAATAGTAAATAATTGAAAATTAATACGAAAAAATCCCACATTCCTATTGTCGGACATTAATTCTTAATATTTAGTCTTTTTTAAAATAAACCCTTCATGGCTCTTTTTGCAGCTAGTTGAATATTTCGATAAATTACGTTACTGTATTTTATCGAAATTCTGTTGCGGTAAATAACGAGATAACAAGCTGATATTATTTGATGGGAATTGAAGATTGCTAAGGCGCGAAATATAATTATGGGAGATGTTGTCCTGTTGATGTAAGAATCAGCTTTCCATGTTTTACGTTTTTAACAGATATAAGCCGATCAGAAATATCCTTTACAGTCTTTCCATTTCCTCTCAGCAGTAATATCTCAAGGCAGTTATGCTCATCAAGATGAACATGCATACTAGATACTATATATTGAAAATATTCATGTTGAATATCATTAAGTTTATCTAAAATTTCTCTTACTTCATGGCTATATATAAGCACAAGTGTTCCAACAACTTCTGTATCAGGATCCGATATCTCTTCCATAACAAGCATATCCCGTATAAGATCCCTGATAGCTTCTGACCTGTTTACATAACCCTTTTCTGTAATAAGGGTATCAAATTTCTTTAGTAGTTTTTCGTCTATTGAAACACCAAACCTTATTACATTATTCATGAAAATCGCCATTCCTGTATATAGATTTTTTTACCATTATCATTAATTTGTTATAAACAATATAAGTATCTCTGGAGTTAAAAGATTTATAGATTCAGTGAGATAAGTGTTGATAAAGGAATTTGGTCATGATTCTTTATAAATATTTCTAATCCTCGAAACTCATCTGAATATTAAAATTGCCATAGATTGTTGTTAAATTAAAGGTTAAGGTAATATAAAGACCTGGCTTTTACTCCATTAGTTCTTCTTTTCTCAGCCAGTAGATATACATTTAGAAGATATAATATTGAAAAATCAATCAAAATTTCGACATAGAATATAAGTATCTCTTAAACATCATCACTTTTTGTCATGATTAATAATCAATAATCAATAATCAATTGTTAATTGTTAATTGTTAATTGTCAATGGTTTATTATTAAATTTATTAGAGTGCAAAGCTTAGTCCTCTCCCACCAATCCCGACGAACTTCTAAATAAAAATGAGAACAGATACTTGCATTCTTTGTGTCTTATAGGGGAATAGCGCTCATTTTTACGCCAAAGCCATAGAAAGATTTTCATAATTCACTTCAGTATCACATGGGACCGAAGATCCAGCAAATAAACCTGTATAGTCATCATACCAGTAAGCTTCAGGATTTCGCTTATAGATCATAAATTGGGCGCTGTATTTACTATCAGCAGCACGATGATATTTTAGATATATTTGACTCTCTGTTAATCCAATAATTTCAAGCTTGCCAGTTGAATGGGACATTACGAATCTTGCTCGTTTAGATATCCCGGAGACCTGCTCTCTCGCTTTCTCAAATATGCCGTATGCTTCCTCTAAGGGCACTGCATAGATTTTATTACCAAGAGATGGTCTGCATTGAAACACATAATACGGAGTAATTCCGATAAATGACATTTTTTGGAATAATTCAGCTAAGACATGAGGTGAGTCATTAACCTTTTTAATAATAGGAGTCTGGTTTAAAATTATTGCACCTGCTTTCTGAAGCATGATAATAGCATTATATGCTTCTTCAGTTATCTCCCTAGTATGGCTGAAATGCGACATTATATATATTCTTCTGTTTCTGTTATTATATTTCGTTATCATATCTGTAAGCAAAGGATCGTTCAGTATACGATAAGGATTAAAGGATAACATTTTTGTTCCGATTCTAACAATTTTAATATGATCTATCTCAGCGATCTGCTCAATAATATTACTTAATCTTCTTGTCGAGACCATTAGCGGGTCACCGCCTGTTAGTAGTACGTTAGTGATCTCTTTATGATCTTTTAAGTAACTAATAGCTTTTGGCAGATTTTTTAAGACATCACTATTGTCTTTGAAAAAAATGCGTTTTCTAAAACAATAACGGCAAATTCCGCCGCAGACATTGCTGACAAGCAGTAGAGCAGTTGAAGGATATTTATGCTGAAGTCCGGGAATAACTGTATAGTTACTTTCCTCTGATGGATCACACTTGCCCCATTCCATCAATTCGTTAACCTGAGGAAATATTAGTTGGCGAATTGGATCATCGGGATCACTCCAGTCAATTAAGGATAGATAATATTCATTTGAGCGAAAGGCAAATCTTTCAGTTACTGTTTTTAGTTGGGTCTTTTCATGATTGCTTAATCCTTCAATCTCATCAATTTTATTTATATATTTTATTTTCTTCATAAATCAGCTCCAATTTAATATTTGATATTATAAGTTAAATTTCTTTACAATTTCCGCAATACGCTTTCCAGTCTTGATAGCATTTGTAACATCATCATTATCAGGCGCTCCAACTGATGCAACACCATAATGTCCTGTTGCTTCAATAGGATCGCCAATAATAATCATTCCGTATATTAGCATTGCCTGAATAATTGACATTATTGTTGTCTCTTTACCTCCTGTAGACCCACCTGATGTCGCAAAAGCTGCACCAATCTTATTTTCCATCTTTTTCCTAATGCTTACAAATTTATCAAATATATCTTTAAGCTCAGCAGCCATTGACCCGAAATAAACTGGGGAGCCTGCAACAATACCTTCAGAATTCAGGAAATCCTCTTTTGTAACCTCACTGGTCGATTTTAAAACAGATTCCACGCCTTCAACCTTATCGATTCCCTTTAATATAGCTTCAGCCATCTTTCTAGTGTTTCCTGTTTTTGAGTAATAAAGCACTAATACTTGCATCTATATTCTCGCTACACTTATTTATTTTTGTTTTCAATGTATATTAAAGAATATTTATAATATTAAATCTATATAATAATCCTATCATTTTTAAAAAAAAATGGTTGTCAAACTATTTTTTTTCAACATTATTATTACAATGGCATAAAACCCTGTAAATATTTAGATAAATTACATTCACGTAATTTATCTAAATTCTGTTGCGGTAAATATTATCATTTCTTTATAATTTAAGTTATTACGACATTTTATACTTAATAATAAATATTTACTTGATATTTTTGAATTTACTATAGTATATTGAAATAGTGTCAGCTAATAATTTAGAATGTAATAATATCTATAAATTTACTATAGCTTAATAATCACCTTTATAATAATATAATAAAATTCTGTTTATAATGCAAATATCCTATTAATATTCTTGGAGGAAAAAAATGGAAGACGGCGGAAGCCGGAATGATCCTTCTCCGTTTCAATTACACATCTGGCAGGAAAAAAGAGAAATATGCAAAAAGTATAATATTATTAGCTCTTTTTGTATAATCACCTAATTATATAATGTAATTTCCTGCCGTATACTTAATAATAATGAGGCAGGAAATGAAAAATCCCATCCTGATACCTGAGTTACGAGAACTTTTAAAAAAGAAAAATTTTCAAATACTGAAATCCTTCATAGATGATCAGCACTCAAAAGAGGTTGCCGAATATCTTGGATTGCTAGAACCCCAAGAGATATGGGAAATATTAGATATTGTAGATATACAAAAAAGATCTGAGATATTCTGTTACCTGGATATGGACGTTCAGGTAACTATGGTATCAGGTCAACTCAAGTATAAAATAACTGAACTCTTAAAGCAGATATCCAACGATGACAGAGCAGACCTTTTTTTACATCTGGAGAAAAATGTAGCAGATAGGCTTATGCTTCTTCTTCCTCTCAATGATAGAACTGATATATTAAAACTTACCTCCTACAAAGAAAAAACAGCCGGCGCAATTATGACAACTGATTATGCAAACCTTTATGAAAACGATTCAATTGAAAATGCAATAGAAAAAATCAGAAGCATGGCTCCATCAAAGGAAACTATTTATTACATATATGTGACAAATGATGAGGGAAAGCTTATTGGATTTGTTTCTTTAAGAAAAATGATACTTTCAGGTCCAAATCAACAGATAAAAGATATTATGAAAAAGGATGTCATCTATGCTTATGTAAATGATGAACAGGAAAAAGCAGCCAATCTTATTGAAAAATATGACCTAATTGCTCTTCCAGTTGTAGACTATAATGAAAAACTTGCAGGGATAATAACCTATGATGATGCAATAGATGTAATCAGGGATGAGGAAACAGAGGACTTAGAAAAACTTATGGCTATTAGTGGTGGAGTTGAGGAAAGATCTTATTTAGACATTCCGGTGTTTACTCACTTTAAAAAAAGGATTTCCTGGGTCATAATCCTAGGGGTTATTGGACTGCTGTCGAGTGTTATTATGAAAGGATTCCAAGGCACTCTAGAAAAGATAATAATCCTAACCTTCTATATTCCTTTGTTAAACTCTGCTGGTGGAAACACAGGATCTCAATCTGCAACAGTTGTTTTAAGAGCTATCGCGCTTAAGGAGTTGTTTCCCAGGGATATAAGTAAAGTAATAAAAAAAGAATTCCTTATCAGCACATTGATCTGCATATGCTTTGGTTTATTAACTTATTTGGGAGTAATGTTATTCTCGGCAGGACAAGATATTCCTAAAGAATTTACATTGACAAGCATAGCTCTTCTTGTATCTCTAGCTCTTTCCATTCAGGTGGTATGGTCAACCCTTTTTGGAGCAATTATTCCTATTATCGCAACAAAGCTAAGGTTAGACCCGGCAGTCATCTCAAACCCAGCATTAACTACTATAGTGGATATGGGTGGAATTACTATGTATTTTACTCTTGCAAACCAAGTTCTGGGGATTTAGTTTATTACGATATCTTGATATTTGGCTCTTTATAAACTTATAAAATGCAAGGGATGGCACATAGGATTTAGAAATTCACTATCTTTTGGTAACAGATCAAATTCTTGGGTGTGGAGAAGTGACAATATCTGATTAGTTGTTATTCTCTAAGCTTTTGCCTCCCTTTTAATTATTTAACCTTTAACCTTGCTGATAGTATCCAAGGCTTTATTCTTATATTTCCCACTAGAATCTTCACTAATTATTTTTAATAAATTTTCCCTGAATTTTTCAATGTTATCCAGTTTATAATATGATAACGCAGAGTTATACAATGCTGCCATCTTAATATAGTTGAATTTCTTGAGGTCAAACTTCTGTATAGAAATAAATTTTTCAATTGCCTCCTTATATTTGCCAAGTAAATAGAGGTTTTTCCCTAAATAATAGTTTATAATGCCTATAATCATATTATTTGATTCATTTTCTTTAATACATTCATTAAAAGTCTCAACTGACAGATCGTTTAATCTGTCCCTGTAAGCAATATAGCTTGCATATAAAAGATTTCCATTATTTATTGTTTTATCCTGTATTACTTCCCCCCAGAATGAACGTCCTTCATCGATAAGAGGGAACTGAATTTTTTCTGTTTGTTCACCTAATGACGCGTTTGTAAATATTAACATTACTACAGAAATATATAAAAATATTTTCATATTCATGCTGAAAACCTTAGATTTAATTTAAGAATGTTCTGTTGTTAAACAATAAAATATTTCAAACTTATTTTATTATAATTATTATATCAAGAATTGTCAAATAATTCATTGCTGATTAGACAAAAAAGAGGTGTGAATATATGATCGTGAGCTGATGAAAATTCTGTTGAGGATGAAGTTAGATTTGAATTATAAAAAAATGATCATCGAAAAGATCTATAATTATCACAATCGATAATTATATCATTATATGTAAAGGAGCGTCCAGTAAGATCACATCTGAATGATTTGCCAGATGAAAACTTCCGAACATTTTCACATGTTAAACACATGCGTGCAATACTTATAACACCGTCATTAAAGAGTGATTTTATTAGTTCGATGAGAAAGAGATTTGCATTCTCCTTTTCTTTCATAGGCATTTTTTTTATATGAGATACAAGGATATCAGGCCAACTCATTATTCTTTTTACAAGCTCCATACCATAACTTGTAAAATCAAGAATATAGGATCTTCTATCTTCCTTCATCCTAAACTTGCAAAGAATTCCCTTTGTCACAAGGTTACTGATCGCCTCGCTTACTGTTGCCTTGGTAAGGTCAAACTCCTCAGCAAGTGCGCTTACTCTTCTTAAGTTATCGGAATGATCTTTCAAAAAGATTAAAAACTGTATCTGAATAGGGCTCAGATTTTCCTTCTTTGCAATATCCCATAATAATACCCTTTGAACCTGTGTGATTTTTTCTAAACATAAAGCAATGTTTTTTTCTATATTATTATATTTTTCACTCATATCATTCCTTGTATATTATACGTCAGCTCTCTTATGAAGATATATCTATGCAATAATTACAACCTAAGTCCCCAGTATAAAGTGAATGAATAATGTCATTCATTGTTGCTTCATCCTGTAGAATATTGATTATATACTTAGCGATATCTTTTGTAATATATCATCTCGGCATATTCTAAATTAAATTCTTTATAATAACTTTTAGATACTTAGTTTAAAAATAATAGAATGGAGATTATTATAGAGTCAAGCAGAAAAGCCAGGATATAATATTTAACATTCAGCAATGCTTTTAGCAGATATTTATAATTAAAATGAGCATTAAAAAAATGCCTGGAAGGAATAGCTTCCTCCCAGGTAGTAGAATCGGTTTTTAGTTATATATACCCTATCAACTTGGGATTGAGGAATTGTTAAATCTCCAATTTTTGTACTAAGTTATGCTAAAAAGCTTGTGAAATCTGGATAAATATCTTTTTATAATCATTATAAGAATGATTACAATACTTGTAGATCCCATCATATTGATTTATGACGCAGCCATAAACATCCTGATGTCATCTTCGACATTAGTTACACCTCCAATTCCGAATTTTTCAACAAGTACATTAGTTACATTAGGTGAAAGGAATGCAGGCAATGTGGGGCCAAGATGAATGTCTTTAACTCCAAGGTAAAGAAGTGCCAGCAATACAATAACAGCCTTCTGCTCATACCATGCAATGTTGTACGATATGGGTAGATCATTGATGTCATCCATCCCAAAAACCTCTTTCAGCTTTAATGCAATCACTGCAAGCGAATATGAATCATTACATTGTCCAGCGTCAAGCACCCTAGGTATCCCGCCGATCTCTCCCAGATCTAGCTTGTTATACCTATACTTTGCGCATCCTGCTGTTAGAATAACAGTATCCTTTGGCAAAGCCTTTGCAAAATCTGTATAATATTCCCTGGTCTTCATCCTCCCATCACAGCCAGCCATTACATAGAACCTCTTAATAGCTCCGCTTTTTACGGCCTCTACTACCTTATCCGCAAGACCTAAAACAGCGCCATGAGCAAAGCCAGTTGGAATCTGCCCCTTTTCTAACTCAACTGGTGGATCACACTTTTTAGCGCGCTCAATTATCTCAGAGAAGTCCTTTTCCTTGCCATCTTTCCTGTCAGGGATATGCTTTACTCCTTCAAAACCTGCAGGGCCGGTAGTGTAAACCCTGTCCTTATAGGAATCCTTCGGCGGGATAAGACAGTTGGTTGTCATAAGTACAGGCCCATTAAATTTTTCAAATTCCTCTTTCTGTTGCCACCATGAATTACCGTAATTGCCAACAAAGTGATCATATTTCTTGAAAGCAGGATAACAGTTTGCAGGCAGCATCTCACCATGAGTATAAATATCTATACCAGTGCCCTCAGTCTGCTTAAGCAATTCTTCCATATCCTTCAGGTCATGTCCGCTAATTAGTATACCCGGATTACTTTTTACTCCAATATATACATTGGTGATCTCAGGGTTGCCATATGTCTCAGTATTAGCCTTGTCAAGAAGCGCCATAACATCTACACCGAATTTTCCGCATTCAAGCACAAGAGCCACTAAATCATCCGCGGATAATGAATCATCAGTAGTTGCAGCGAGCGCCTTTTGCATAAATCCGTGAATGTTGTCATCAGAATATCCCAGATTCTCCGCATGCTCAAGATAGGCTGCTATTCCCTTTACTCCGTAAGTAAGAAGTTCTCTTAAAGATCTGGCATCCTCATTCTCAGTTGATTTAACACCAATCTCCTTTGCCTTTTTGTCAAAATCATCAACTGAACTGGAATGCCATGTTACTGAATCATGCAATTCACTCAATGAAATACATGTCTCTCCAATCGATTTATTGATTTCTTTTTTCAATGCAAGACCACTCTTTATTCTGTCAATAAAATCATTTCGGTCAAAATTAAC
>JAXHTB010000112.1:0-10534 GCA_034190185.1 Spirochaetota bacterium
TTCTATGTATTAGGCCCTTTGGTTACAGATATCGCTCCTGGATATGACCATATTACCTCTGCTATTGGAGGTGCTATCGCTGCATCAGCGGGAGCAGACTTTTTATGCTATGTAACGCCATGGGTATAATAGGTTCTGATTGTGAGGCTTTAGAAGGGATGCATCTTTTTGCTGATCGTTATATAATAGAGGTTATTGATCCGGATACAGGAGAACCACTTCCAGACGGAGAGGAAGGAGAATTCTTAATTACACCCTTGTTAAACCAGTCGATGCCGCTTATCAGATACAGACCCGGAGATGTCGGCAGGATGTTTCCGTATGAACCCTGCTCGTGCGGCAGGACATTGCCAAGGATGAGTTCAATTAGAGGCAGGGTATCTCAACTGATCAATATCGGAGGCAGAAAGATACTGCCCTTAGATGTTGAGGAAGTAGTAGCTGGTATAAATGAACTTGCAAGTGATTATCTTGTAGACATCTATAAACCTGGAGAGATGGAGTATTTAAAAGTAAAGATTGAATATAAGCACGAGACAAAAGATATTGATGACCTGAAAATGAAGGTGGATAAAGCCTTTCAGAGTAAATACGGAATAGCAAGCGATGTGGAGCTGGTGCCTAAGGGAGCGCTCGATAAAGGTTTCGCATTTAAAACAGCGCGTATCACAAAAAGCTATCAAGGAGGCGCTTAAATGAACGATGAAAAAAAATATTGGAATCCCAAGATGGAGACAATGCCTCTGGAAAAGATGAAAGAGTTGCAGGGAAAGAGACTTCGGGAACTCGTTGCGCTTGCTTATGAAAAAACCAACCTTTATCGGCAAAAGTTTGATAAAGCTGGTATAAAACCCTCAGATATAAATGGAGTTGAAGACATCAGCAAACTGCCTATAACAGATGATGTAAAGGATATTCGGAACACGCCATTTTCAGATAGATTAACCATCCCTTTATCTGATCTGGAGCGTTTAAACTCTACTTCCGGCATAACTACAGGTCAGCCCGAACCTATTCCGTTTAATAAAAAAGATAATGCTATCCTTCTTGACTCTTTAGCACAGGCACGATGGACAGCAGGAGTAAAGGTTAATGATGTTATTCAGATGCTTGATAATTATGATCTTTCAGAATTATGTTATGAAAAACTTGGTTCAAAAATTCTGCTTCTTAGCGCTGGAAGGTATATGCTGGACAAACAGATAATAATAACAAAATCCGCAGGCGTTACTGTGCTTGAGCATTTCCCCAGTCAATTAGACAGATTTATTCAGGAGGCAGCCAGGAAAGGGATGGCGCTCAGTGATTTTTCTATCAGGTTGATTATAGGTGTTGGAGAACCCCTTGCCCAATCACGCAGAATGAATCTGGAGAAGCTTTTTAACGCGCCTATAATGTCTATCTGGGAAACTATGGAATTGGGAGCAGCCGCAGCCGAGTGCGTGGCAAGAGATGGAATGCACCTGTTCGCTCAGCGTCTAATACTTGAGGTCATAGATCCTGATACTGGAAAACCTCTTCCTGATGGTGAAGAGGGAGAGCTTATAGCAACACCATTGCTCTATGAGACAATGCCTCTTATTAGATTTAAAACAGGCGACATAGCAAAAATGCTTCCTTATAAGCAATGTTCATGCGGTCGAACGCTGCCTAAAATTAGCATGATAAGAGGAAGAGTCTCACAAATTATGAATGTAAATGGCAAAATGATCTTACCTATTGATATTGAAGAGGCTATTGCTGATGTAGATGGATTAGCAGGTGATTACCAGATAATATCAGAAGGCAAGAGAGAGACCTCCAGACTTAAGCTAAAATTAGATTATCTCTCAGAAATTGACGATCTTAGGTCCCTCAATAATAGTGTTGACGAGTCAATAAAATCCAGTCTGGGAATAGATAGCGAAATAGAGCTGGTTCAACAAGGAGCCTTCTCCAGCACGTCAAAAGCAATTCGTTTTTTATAAATATCTACTCAAGCTAAAGGCCGCGCTTTAGCGCTGCCCTATATTGATAATACAGAATGACCCAACAATAATAGCTGTAAATAATAAGGAGGGAAATATCATGCAAAGACTGAAACTAGCAGATACATTCTTACTTATAATTGGATGCTTTTTAGTTCTATCAATGGTTGGCGTTAAAGAGAGATATGCTAATACTAAACAGGTGCGTGGGGTAACGAGTGATACTTTTAAATTTGCATTTATAGGCGATCTAACAGGCCCTGGTGTTGATGTTTGGAAACCTGTTGCCAATGGCATAAGAATTTACTGTAGGAATATAAATGATCAGGGGGGGATAAATGGCAGGAAGGTTAAACTTATTGTTGAGGATGACAGGTTTAGTATCCCCATGGCATTGGCAGCATTCAAAAAGATAGTCTATAGAGATGAGACATTAGCAATAGCCGGAGCTTCCGGTCAGGGACAGACCTATGCTATTATTCCATTAGTTGAGAAGGAGATGATACCTCTCCTCGCTGTTCTTGCTGAGCCAACATATGTTATTCCAGCAAGAAAATATATATATGCTGTTCTTCCCTTCTATAGCGATCAAGTAAAAATAATCTTCGAATACCTCCAGAAGGATCTTAAGGCTAAGAAACCAAAAATTGCCTTTCTCTACATGGACTCAGCATCTAGCAAGCCAATTGTCCCTCTGGTTAGAAAATTGGCTAAAAAGTATGTAGCTGACCTTTCGGAAATAATTATACCGATTGCCGGTATTGATATGACATCAGAGGTGTTGCGTTTGAAAAAAGCAAATCCTGATTATATTATTGTCAACGGTTATGTATCCAATACAGCGTCTGTGTTAAGAGCTGCAAAAAAGTTTAAATTTGAAAGACCTTTTATCGTCACCCAGTACGGGGCTGTTAAAACTACAATAGAATTAGCCAAGGGGGCGTCTAAAAATCTATGGGGAGTCAACTGTTTTGGGTCTTACGGAGATGATAGCCCCGGAATGATTCAGTTAAGGAAGATAAATGAAAAATACAATCCTGATACAAAATTTCTGGATAAAAATTTTATGCAGGGTTGGTTTGTCGCAATAGCAATGCATCAGGGTGTAAAGAACGCCGGGAGAAATTTAAACGGAGAGACCCTGGTGCGTGGATTAGAAAAGATAAAGGGCTTCGACACAAGGGGTATCTGCGGTGTCTTAGATTTTGATTCTAAAGATCACAAGGCAATAGAATACCATAGGATTTATAAAGCTGATCTTCAAAAGAAAGACCTGATTCCAGTTACAGATTGGAGAAAGGGAAAAGACTAATCAGTTGGTGAAAAAAGAAACTATTTGCTTTCAGGAGAAGTATATGGAAAAAGAATACTGGAGCCGAAAGATAGAGACGATGTCTTTAGACAAGCTTAAAAAGTTGCAGGAGAAAAGGCTTAGAGAGGTCGTAGCTTATGCTTATAGAAATTCCCAACTTTACAGAAGGAAGTTTGATCGCTCCGGTATTAAACCCGGTGACATCAGGACCCTTGATGACATTCAAAAAATTCCTCTTACAAACTACCAGGAGGATTTCTGCAACACATCTATTCCTGATAAGCTGGCTGTCCCAATGGAAAAAGTGAAAGTTTTTTACAGCACTTCTGGAACATTTTCAGGATTCACGCAACCTGTAATGTGGACAAAGGAAGATTTTGATAAAATCATCGGTCAGGGTGAGATAAGGCTTAGAAAAGCGCTTGGGATGACATCTGACGATATTGTTCAGGCCTTGGCAGGAGATTATTGCTGCTTTAAAGGTTGCGAGTTAATTGGAGCAGGCTTTATAACTCAAATGGCAGGCAGGGGGAATCTTGATCAACAGATAAAACTGGCTCAGGTTACGGGCGTGACTGTTTTACAGCATCTTCCCAGTTTGATGCTTATGTACTTTGAGCGAGCTAAACAACTTGGCATTGATATCAGAGAGACAAAGCTTCGGATGGTCTTGACATTCGGAGAAACCTTAGCTGAATCGTATCGCAAGAAGATTGAAGAGGAATATAACATCAAAATCAGATCGATCTATAGCTGCGCAGAGATCCCATTTGTTGCCTATGAATGTCTGGAGGGCAACGGAATGCACATTTTCGGCGACTGGTGTATTGTCGAGGTTATTGACCCGGAAACAGGGGAAGTCCTTGGGCCTGGCGAGGAGGGGGAAATTGTTGCCACAGCATTAGTCAATAAGGCTATGCCTTTACTCAGGTACAGGATGGGCGATGTGGGAAGCATACTCCCTTATGAGCCATGTCCATGCGGCAGAACACATCCCAGGGTCTCGCAGATAAAGGGAAGGGTGGCTCATATCATTAAAATTGCAGGAAAGAAGATCATGCCTATCGATGTCGAGGAGATTGTAGCTAACATAATAGGGTTGGGAGATGATTATCAGATTGTTTTAACAAAAGCAGAGGAACAGAAAAAACTAAAGGTGAAAGCAGAGTATAGGCCGGATATAAAGGATATAGATTCAATAAAGAATCAGTTTGAGAAAGCGCTTATACAGAAATTAGGCGTAGATAGTGAAGTAGAACTTGTTCCTTCCGGAACAATAGGGCGTCCGATATTTAAGGCGATGAGGGTTATTAGCGAATAATATATTATTGAATCTTTATTATATCCTTTAAAAACGGATGATGATGATTTGCATAGAAATAAATTTGCAAGAATTATATACAAATAAAAATATTTTTCGATTTGCAGTATTATCTCTACGAAAAAAAGGAGGTTATTCCATGGCAGAAGTAAGGAAGTACTGGGACGAAGAGTTGGAAACAATGTCTTTAGATAAACTGAAGAGCTTACAGTTGAAACGTTTGCAGGAGACAGTAAGCCGCGCTTATGAAAATACAAAGTTTTACAAAAGGAAATTCGACGAAGCAGGAGTCAAACCCACAGACATCAAGACATTAGATGATCTGAATAAACTGCCGCTTATCCATTCTGCTGAAGATTTTCGCAAAGCGTCGATTGAGGACAGATTGGCTGTGCCTTTTGAAGATGTGAAATATCTTGAGTCAAGCTCCGGCACCACAGGGCTTCCCATGGCCCTGCTCTGGAGTGGCAATGATTGGAAAAATCTAATGGATGCAGAGGCGAGAGCCAGATGGACGTTGGGAGTAAGGCCCACTGATGTCGCTCATGTCCTAACAGGATTTCCATGCTGTCAGGGCGGATATCAGCACCTTGGCGCTATGGTTATGGCATGCACTGCAGGGAGGGGAGTTCTGGATAACCAGATAAGACTCGGTCAGATGGTGGGGATTTCAGTGCTTGAGTATCTGCCAAGTCTGATATTAAAATATTTTGAAAGGGCAATAGAGATGGGATACGATATCAAGAATGGAAGTATCCGCCTAATTTCTGCGCTGGGAGAAGGCTGGGCTGAGGCATATAAAAAGAGAGTTGAGGAGCAATATAATGTTATCTTTAGAACTCTTTACGGCTCCGTGGATGCGGGACTAATTGCCGCTCAATGTGAGGCAGGAGATGGATTGCATACATTTTTGGATCTGGTTATAACAGAGATAATAGATCCGGTAACTGGAGAGGTTTTGGAAGACGGGCAGGAGGGAGAACTGGTAATAACACTGTTATGGACCGATGCAACTCCTATTATTCGTTACCGAATGGCAGATATAACCAGGATGCTTCCTTATGAGCAATGTTCTTGCGGCAGAACCCATCCCAAGATGTCAATGGTAAAAGGCAGGGCAGCTCAGATTACAAAGGTCAAGGGTAAAAATATTTTCCCAATCGATGTTGAAGAGGTAATAGCAAATATCCCTGAACTTTCTGGTGATTATCAGATAATAGTGGATAAACCCGGTGACCTGGACTTAATAAAGGTTAAAATGGAGCATAAGCCCGATGTGAAAAATCAAAATGCACTGAAAAATAAAATAGCGGATGCCTTTGCAGTAGGTTTGGGAGTAGAAAGTGATATTGAGCTTTTGCCAATAGGATCTTTGGGACGTGACAAGTTTAAAGCAGTCCGAATTGTTAAGACTTTTGAATAAGGGTAATAATAGTTCACCGTTCTCCGTTTGCCGTTCACTGTTCACCCTTTACCGATTCTAAAAGATAACGGATTATAGATAACGGTGAACTAACACTGCCTGACTAACATAAAGGAGGGATAATATGTCGGAAAAAAAAGTATGGAATGAAAAAGCAGAGTCAATGTCGAGAGACGAGATGGAAAGTGTAAGGTTTGAAAAATTAGAAAAACATCTCAATTTTTGCTATAAAAATTCTAATTTTTATAAAGACAAATTTGACAGCATAGGACTAAAGCCCGAAGATGTTAAAACCTGGGAGCAGTTCAGAAAATTGCCGATTATGTTGACAAAGGATGAGGAAAGGGGAGGACAGGCAGAGACCAGAGAGACAGAGGGACATACTTATGGCAAGCATCTCTGCGTGTCTCCTAAAGAGATAATTGTAGCAAAAACAACTGGCGGCACATCCGGAATTCCAACATTCAGTCATTCCTATACAAAGAACGACCTGATAAGGTGGAACGAATGCGCTGGCAGATCATTATGGTTGGCTGGTTTTAGACCTGGTGATAGTGTCCTCTTCTGCTTTCCCTTAACAGGGAGTTATGTCAGCAGCGGCGGGCTCTGCATCGATCCATTTCAATACGTCGGCGTTCTTACTATAGATGTGGGCATGGAGGCGCCTATGGAAAAGATATTGCAGTTTGCTCTATGGACAAAACCAAATGCATTGATTGCAAGTCCATCTTTTGCAGGAGTTATGATTGAAAAGTGCAAAGAAATTACAGGCAAGGATATCAAGGAGTTTGGTTTTAAAAAGCTGCTCCTTACTGGGGAGCCTGGGATTGGAATACCATCTGTAAGAAATAGGATCGAGGATGCCTTTGGAGGCAGATGGTGTGATTGGCTTGCTCCAAATGGTGAAGGATTTTGCAGTTCATGTGATCTGGAAGAGTTTCCAGGAGTGCATGAGGTTGCACCAGAACTCAGTATTTGCTGTGAGGACATAGTTGATCCAATAACCAAAGAACCTATTGATATAGTTGATGGCGCAATTGGAGAACCTATTGTCACATCTCTTGATAGAGAGGGACTTCCGTATGTTAAGTATGCTTTAGGTGATGTAGTTCAGGTATTTACAGGTAAATGTGAATGCGAATATCCAGGACCTGGTTATAGAAAAAAGATACTTGGAAGGGTTGAAGATGTTCTGAAAGTAGGTGAAGTTATAACATTTCCAGCAGAGATAAAAAATACTATAAATTCCTTTGTGCCTCAATTAACAGGAGCAATGAGGATCGTCCTGACAGAAGAGCCTCCGGATGTGACTCCTCCGCTGATAATTAAACTTGAATATGGTAAGGAGATTCAAAAGGAACAACTGGATCATCTTGACAGAGAGATAAAAGAAAAACTTCAGAAGAACAATAATATCCCTGCGGATATTGAATTTGTGCCGGCAGAATCAATGGATCGCACAAAATTCAAAACGCCGTTATTTGAAAAAAGGTACGAATAGAGGTTTTCAATGATAGTAATCAATAATAGATCATCGAGTTTGGAAAGTATATATTTCTTATATCCCTTCATCATTTTTCTATGAAGGGATATATTTATTTAGGAATCTACTTAAAGTCCTTCTTTTATCGAATAATATTATCTTCACAACGATGTGCTCTTATTTCAAAAACGGAAGAGTAAGAGATAGAATTGCAAAGATATCTATAATCCATAAAGTTAAAGGAATATCCTTCGATTTCCCCAGTAATACCTTGATTATCGTGTAAGAAATAAATCCCCAAACGATACCTTGTGTAATGCTATAGGTCAGAGGAATAAGTATCAGAGACAGAAATGCAGGAAGTGAATCCTCAAAATCGCTCCATTTTATCTTCATTAGCGGAACGATCATAAAGAGTCCTACCAGTACAAGGATCGGAGCTGTTGCAACAACTGGTATTACTCTTAGGATCGGACTAAGAAACATAAAGGGCAGAAACAATAGACCGGCTACAACTGCGGTTAGTCCTGTTCTGCCGCCTTCCTGCACACCTGTAGCGCTTTCAATATATGTAGTGCCGGGAGAGGTCCCAAATAGTCCGGAAATTGTCGTAGAAAAAGCGTCTACGAGAAGAGCTTTGCCAACGTTTTTAGGTTGTTTGGTTTCTTCATCAATAAAACCGCCTACCTCGGATACACCTACAAATGTGCTAATACTATCGAACATATCAGTAAATAGGAGAGTAAAGATAGGGAGTATCATTCCAAGAGAAAGTGCGCCTGTAATATCCAGTTTGAAAAAAACATCCAGATTTGGCAATGCAAAGATAGTGTCCGGCAGGATAATTGCGGCAGTTGGATCAAGTGATGTAAAGGCTTTTCCACCAGATGCAACTACTATAGGATTTATTATAAATGCCAGGATTGCAGTTATAATAATCCCAAAGATCAAAGCCCCCTTTATTTTTTTTATTACCATAAATCCTGTGATCAAAAGACCAATAATAAAGAGTATAACCTGAGGAGTAATACCTCCAAATCCTACAATGGTTGCCGGATTTTTTATAATAAAACCGACCTCTGTTAAACCTATCAATGCAAGGAATATACCTATTCCTGATGCAACGCCATACCTTAATGATTCTGGAATTGCTTCTACAATTTTTTCTCGAATTTTAAATAATGACAATAATATGAAGATAATACCAGAGATAAAAACAGCGCCCATAGCAGTTTGCCATGTAACACTTCCGCCGCTACCAAGAATAATTGAGAAGGCGATAAAAGCATTTAAGCCCATACCTGGAGCTAAAGCAAATGGCAGGTTTGTATATAGTCCCATAGCAATAGAACTGAATGCACACACAAGAATGGTAGCGAACATGACTCCCGCAAATGGCATATTTGCATTGGCTAAAATGCCTGGATTAACAATGATAATATATGCCATTGTAAGAAATGTAGCAATGCCGGCTATAATCTCTGTTTGGATATTTGAACCGTTTTCTTTAATTTTAAAGAAATTGTCTATAGCGCTCATGGATCTATGCCCTCCTTATAAATATTTTTTATAAAAATGAACGTTGTATTGGCACTGTCTATTTCTATGATCAGTTCAAACTGTTTTCAGAATCGATTGCTGTAATAAATATTAGAAGAGAATCTACCTGTGTTGTTATATACTCGACTGTCGAAATATTATTTACTCCTGATAAACGCGGTTTGTTGCAGATAAAATATTACAATAATTTTATGATACATTGTTATCGATCTTTGAATATCTTTAGCTTAAATTTAATTATAACCACTGAAGACAGTTTAAACTAAATATCTATTGTATATTCTATGATAAATTAAATAATATATATTTAATTACAGATAAAATATTAAATAAGTCAAGAAAAAAGTAAGAAATGAAATGCAATATTTTTAAATCAATAAAATATTGTAAAAAACTTGAAGAATTCATTATTTTTTTAATATTTGGGAAAAATGGTTTGAAATTATTTTTTTTTTTTAATATATTGATCAACATGCTAACAATAGGAACTAGAGGAAGTGATTTAGCTCTTTGGCAGGCAAATTATATTGCTGATTTCATTGGCAGAGAAAAGACTAAAATAACAATTATCAAGACCAAGGGTGACAAAATACAGAATATATCTTTTGAAAAGATGGAGGGAAAGGGTTTTTTTACAAAAGAGATTGAAGAGGCGCTTTTGGATAAAAGAATTGATATCGCTGTTCACTCTATGAAGGATTTGCCAACAGAGGATATACGTGGATTAAAGATAGCTGCTGTGACAAAAAGAGAAGACCCATCTGATGTGCTTCTGATCAGGACTGAATGCTTGAATAAAAAAAACTTTCTACCTCTTTTTGAGTGGGCAATTGTTGGCACCAGCTCACTTCGAAGGGTTGCACAGCTTAAAAATGTGATGAATTCCCTTGATATCCGACCGATCAGAGGAAATCTTCCAACAAGGATAAAAAGATTAAGGGAAAAAAAGTTCGATTCTATAGTTGTTGCTCGCGCAGGGCTCAATAGATTAGGAATCGATCTTCATGAAATCGATGATATTACACTTCCGTATAGCTTTTTTTTACCTGCCCCGGCTCAGGGAGCCCTTGCGCTGCAGATAAGAGAGGAAGAGGTTGAGCATTTTAATATAGTAAATAAACTTAACCACAGAGAAACCGAACTTGCTGTAACTGCTGAAAGAGCTTTCCTGAAAAGCTTTGGAGGGGGATGCCATATCCCGCTTGGGGCATTAGCATATATTGAAAAGGAAGATGTTCACATCACAGGTGTTATTGCATCAGTAGATGGGAAGCATTCTATTAGGAAAACAGTTGTTGGGAATAATCCTGAAGATGTTGGCAGGGAATTAGCAATGTTATTTAAAAAGGAGGGTGCAGATAACCTTATATGAGTTCTGGACATGTATACCTAATTGGAGCAGGCCCTGGTGATGCACGATTAATTACTTTAAAGGCTTTAGATGCCTTAGCTGATTCGAATTGTATTA
>JAXHTB010000113.1:0-10447 GCA_034190185.1 Spirochaetota bacterium
CTGTTAAATGCAGTATTTTATTAACTTTTATCTACCAATTATAATTATCTATCAAAATATCACTTCCAAATAATTATCTATCAACTTTTTTTCTATCTATTATTTATTTTTAAATAACGTTTATTTCTAAAATAAAATAATGGAGGAATTTATGAAGTTCCCTAAAAAGCCCTTCGCAATGGTTATTCTATCTTTATTCATTTTCTTTTATATTTATATAGAGGCTTATTCCAGTTCAGTAAGAGGAGTAACAGATAAGACAGTAAAGATTGGTATAATAGCTGATTTAACAGGACCAGCAGCTGGTGGCATCTGGATTCCTTGTGTAGAAGCAATGAGGTGCTATATAAGAAATGTTAATGAAAATGGGGGGATCCATGGAAGAAAGATATTAACTGTCATTGAGGATGACAGATATAGTATACCTATGGCGCTTTCCGCCTTTAAAAAGGTTGTATTCAGGGATCGTGTGCTATTGCTTATGGGTGCCTCTGGTGTAGGTCATACACATTCTATAATTCCTCTTGCAGAAAAGAATGAGGTGGCTATGATAGCTGTCACTAATGATAGTAGATATTTCAATCCTGTTAGAAAATATATATTCTCACCGCTACCCTTTTATGAAGATCAAGTAAAATTAATTTTTGAGTATATCTTCAAAGATCTACAAGCAAAAAAACCATCCATTGCCATCGTCTACCCTGATGTAGCAGCAGGTAGGGTCTGTAGAGATGCCTGTAGGGAGATGACTAAAGTATATAATAACAAGAACCTAATTGATACTATTATTAGTACCGGATCTGTGGATTTTACTTCTCAAGTACTACATCTAAAAAGATTAAAACCCGATTATGTTATCATGTATGGATATGTAGGGAGCACCTCAGGATTTTTAAGGGATGCATATAAGTTTAAATTCAAGACTAACTTCATTGCCATTCAATACGCCTGTGTGGATGATACTATTAGAATTGCAGGCGTTGCAGCCAAGGATTTAATGGGTATAAACTGCTTCAGTTCTTGGAATGATAACTGCTCAGGAATGGTAGAACTCAGAAAGATAGTTTTGAAATATCATCCTGAAACTACCTGGAAAAACAGGACTTACACTCAGGGATGGTTTGCGAGCATATTATTCCATAACGCATTTAAAAATGCGGGCAGGGAATTGACCACAGATACTGTTATTCAAGGACTTGAAAGGATAAATAACTTTGATACAAACGGTATTTGCGGAATCGTTTCCTATGGGCCTAATGACCATAAGCCCATTGATTATAGCAGACTATATAAAGCCGATATAGAAAAAAAACAATTTATTCCTATTACTGATTGGCGCAAGCCACCGAAATTTAATTAGATATAGGTTAGATCTGATTTGGGGAAATATATGTTCCTTATCAAAGGAAACATACTCAATAAATTGAACTTATTAGGGAAATCTGCCACTATATGTTCCAAATTTTTAGCATGGCCAATTTCAGTGTTGGTCTATCTAGTGCAGAAGTTGTGGTCAGCGTATTGCCCTTATATTCTGAGTATGCACTCTTTAAATCTTCATTTCGAATGTTAGTTAGATATCAATATTTTCTATCAGATAACTGCTTATAATTGGCTAAACCTGAAAATTTCAATTAAATATTCACCTTTTATACAAATTATAATTATCTATCAACAAAATTCTACCAACTATAACCTATCAACATAATTTTAATAAGAATTTCTATCAGCATCTATTTCAGCAAATACAACAATGGAGGAAATTATGAAGATCCGAAAAAAGTCATTCATAACGGTTATCTTATCTTTATTAGTTATCTTTTTTATCAGTATACAGGCTTATCCCAGCTCAGTAAGAGGAGTAACAGATAAAACGATTAGAGTTGGGACTATTGGCGATTTAACAGGACCAATAGCCACTATCTGGTTACCTGTAGCTGATGCAATAAGAGATTATTTTAGAAATATAAACGATAAGGGAGGTATTAACGGAAGGAAGGTCAACAACACTATTGAGGACGACAGGTATTCAATTCCATTAGCCCTTTCTGCTTTTAAGAAGCTTGTCTTTAGAGATAAGGTATTATTACTAATGGCAGCTTCCGGTGTAGGGCACACACAAGCAATTATTCCCCTTGCAGAGAAGAATAAAATACCCATGCTTGCTCAAACAAATGACAGGAGATACTTTAATCCAGTAAGAAGATATATCTTTACTCCACTGCCATTCTATGAAGATCAGTTAGAAATAATCTTCGAGTACATTTTTAAAGATAAAAAATCAAAGAAACCCACTATTGCCCTTGCTTATCCTGATACTGCATCAGGATATATATCAAGGGATACCTGTAGAAAATTATCAAAAATATACAGTGTTAAAAGATATATCGAAACAATTATTTCAACTGGAGCTGGTGATTTTTCATCGCAAATACTTCAACTTAAAAAATTAAAACCTGATTTTATCATAATACACGGTTATGTCGGAAGCACATCAGCATTTTTGAGAGATGCATACAAATTCAAATTCCATAGTTCATTTATAGCCATTCAATATGCTTGTGTTGAAGATACAGTAAAGGTAGCGGGAATTTCCGCTAAAAAACTGATCGGCACAAATTGCTTTCCTTCATGGGATGATGAGAGTCAAGGATTAAGGGATATAAGAAGAATAGTATTGAAATATCATCCTGAAGGAAAATCGAAAAATAGGAACTATCTGCAAGGATGGTTTGCAGGGATATTGATCAATAATGGACTTAAAAATGCTGGCAGGCAATTATCTGCAGATACTTGCGTAAAAGGGCTCGAAATGATACGAAATTTCGACACTAAAGGCCTTTGCGGTATCGTGTCCTTTGGACCTAATGATCATAAACCTATCGATTATAGCAGGTTTTATAAAGCTGATGTGAAAAATGGAAAACTTGTTCCCATAACCGGTTGGCGTAAACCACCTAAATTGAAGATAAGTTCAAACTGATAAATATATAATAAAGAAAGAAGCAATAAAATTTTCATTAAGATGTAATCGTGTTTCATATTAAAATATTGATTTTATTCATGTCGAATAATTATCACTTTAAAGAGCGGTGAATTTTATTAATACATCACTTATAATATTGTCATGGAAATTTACTAATCCTTTTTTTTCTATGCATTATTCAGAATTCCTTGTTAATACCCCATCTGTAAATCCTTATTAAAATAGTTGTCTTTGATTATTGTCAAAATAAATTAGAAAATAGGTTGACAATAGACCTGTAAGATGATTCTAAAATAATAATATCAGTGGTATTATACACTGAATCCAAGGGATTGTTTTATATTAAAAAGGGGGACTACTCTGTTATCCTTGTATTTATGTACATAAATGCTTTATTTATATATTAAAAATTTTAATTATTTATACACTATTATTTGTTTGTTGTCTTTTATGTAAATAACTGAGTAGATCTTTAAAAGTGAACGGTAATTCTTTATGCTGAATTAAACCGCTTATTATAATTTTGAATGGAATAAGGAATAAAGTAGAGCTAGAAATAAACCTTAAGCCAGATAATAAGAAAAATCCGTTATCTAAAGGATGACTTCAACTCTATTGATTCAAAAAAAATATTATAAACTGATTTTAAATTTAATCTAAAATTTCACAATTTTTTAAGGAGGTAGGATATTATGAAGAGGGACGTTTTATCTATCAGTTTTCCTATTATATCTTTTAGTTGTTTCTCCAAGTGGATAGTTCATTTGTTTTTATGCATCTCAGTGTGCATGTTTTTCATACTGATTATGTTCAATCAAGCTTTTTCGAAAAATGTGCGCGGTGTTACAAAAGATGTAATTAAGATAGCTTGTGTAGCGGATCAAACCGGACCTATAGCAGATATAGGAATTATGCTGGGAGAGGCGCCTAAACACTATCTTCGATATATAAACGAACAGGGAGGAATTAACGGAAGAAAATTTAAGTATTATCTTGAGGATGGCCGTTATTCTGCACCGATAGGGATTGCCGCTTTTAAGAAATTAGTTTTTAAGGATGAGATATTTGCAATTATGGGACCATATTGCACAGCAACATTTAAAGCACTTATGGATCAGATAGAAAAGCATAAAGTCCCAAATTTATGGATGGCTCCCCAGCCGATCCTTGTGAACCCAATAAAGGAACATTCCTTTACTACAGGTGAATTCTATCATGATGACTTCGGTGTGCTTATGGAATATATAATGAAAGAGTTAAAACCGAAAAATCCGAAGATTGCATTCTGTACACTTGAAGGGGAATCTGGCAGGGAGGTGCTTATTTCAGTTAAGAAATGGGCTGCCCTTTATAACCTTAAGGTTCACAAAGAGGTTATTCCACTTGGGGCAATGGAAGTAGCCTCTCAGGTGCTTAGAATGAAACAAAAGCATATTACACATGTTTTAGTGCATCACTCTGCGCCTGGAGCTGCGGTTCTGCTCAGGGAATTACGAAAATTCAGGATGAACATACCAGTATATTCATCCTTACTCGCGTGTACAGAGGATACCGTCAAATTGGCGGGAGTTGCTGCAAAACGCTTTATCGGAGCTCATGGTTTCAGCTCCTGGTACGATGATACTCCAGGTATGAAAGAACTTCGCAAAATAACATTGAAATATTGTCCTGGCACAGAAGAGCCGTGGAGAACAAAATCCTATACAGGCTCATGGGTTTCAACATTGTTGCTCTGTGAAGCAATAAAACGCGCAGGGAAAAATATTACAGCAGCTTCTTGTATCAAAAGTATAGAAAGTCTAAAAAATTTCGACACTAAGGGATTATCTGGACGTATGACATTCTCACCAACAAGGCATAAGGGTATGGATAGCGCTAGACTTTTCAAAGCCGATCCATCCAGCGGAAAACTTATTCCAATGTCAGAGTGGAGAAATCCTCCAAAAATTCGGTAAATATTGCATTTACTATGCTTTATTATTAAACTGTAATGATAAAGCATAGTAGAACAAACTGTATTAAAAGCCTAACAATTTCCCTTCAGAAAGGTACAAAGACCTCAAAATAATATACTCTATATCATTTTTAAACATTTTCCTTTTTTAGGTTACAATCCTTTATATGGAGTTGTACTGTGCATCCACTTAACAGCAGAATCATTCATATAGCAATAACTTTCTTTGCTCAAGTGGCAATGTTAACTGGCTGAAAAAGATCCGTCTTTCTCACCGACATTTTATCTTTGCCTTTTCAAAAATGCTGCGTCCGTACTTCAAGGATAATAAACAGGTCCTCGCTGAAATAGTGCGGCTGATAAATGACATGATAGCGGCTTACTACAGCGGGATAACAGGTAAAAAGATACGCACCAGCATTGTTTTGTCATTTCCCCCTGGCTAAAATAATAGATGCATTTTTGTATGAAAAAATGGTGAATTATGTTTTTTTTATTGATTCTCTGTATCGATTTTCCTATTATTGAATTAGAGGTGTTGCTAAGCAAACAGCGTGGACTCAAGTGTGGGCATAGGACAAAAAGGATTTAGTAATAGCAAAAAGCAATTTCCCACTATATCTATTCTCGTCTTTCACTTGACTCCTTAAATCTTTTAATCTTTTTCACGCCGATGGCGCATATCTTGTTCGAGTTATTATGATAAAAAGAAAATGCACATTAGTATTTCTAGCCAGTTTACTTATTCTGGGAATGATTCCTTTATGGGGTGCCCATGTTCACCATTCACCTTCCTGTGAATCTAAAATAAACTTTTGTGTTATATCTCAGGAAGGTTTAGTAAATTGTGGTCACACTACTATTTGTTGTGTTGCTCAGTGTGATGAAGAAACTGTTTTTGAGCATCTTTTTGAGAATGGCGCTGTTTTAAGTAAATCAGATAGTAATTATAAGAAAATTAAAAGGAAATCAGATCCTTTTAATTTTCTTTTAAATTATTATAAATTATTTTCAGATGAGTATACATCTCCGTTCGTAACTAATTCTGCTATACCTTCAGAGTTATACCTTTTTCCAATACAAACATCTCGAGCTCCTCCAACATACTCCTAAATATTACAATACTTTTTTATTTTTAAGCACTTGTGATTTACAGGATGTTATATTCAATCCTGTGATTTAACTTATAAAAGCAAAAAATAAACTTCCCGTGGATTAGTTTCCAAATATATTTTTTTTGGTGAAATTATGAAGATCTACTTTTTATTATTTATAAAACTATTCAGCATCTCTTTATTATTAATATGTATTGGGTGCGTTCATCACAATTTACCTGGACAGTCAATGCGCAGGGTGCCGGGGGAAAAGATACCCACTCTTGCATATGATGATAAATCATATTATAAAGCAATAAATGAACCAACTGGTGCATTAACATTACAAAAAGCATTAGAATTAGCTTTGATGAAAAATCCGGAGTTATCTGTTTATTCGTTAGAGATCAGGGCACGTGAAGCAAAGGCTTTACAGGCTTCACTGCTTCCAAATCTCGAAGTCGATATTGAAGCTAATAACATTACTGCGTTTGGTGAAAATGAAACATCTATCTGGTTCGGGCAACTGATTGAACTGGGCGGTAAAATTAATAAACGTACGAAATTGGCTGAATTGGAAAGCGATCTTGCCGCATGGGATTATGAAGTAAAAAGGCTGGAAGTTTTTACCGAAACAGTAAAAGCATTCTCAGCGGTAATCTCTGCCCAAGAGCGCGTTAAGCTCCATAAAGAACTGGTCTCATTATCTGAAAAATTTCTTGAAAGTGTGAAAAGGCGTATCAAAGCAGGTAAAGTATCCCCAGCAGAGTCATCACAAGCCAGGGTCGAATTATCAATATCTCATATAGAATTTAAAAAATCACTCAATGAACTAAATTTGTCCAGACATCGGTTAAGCGCTGTCTGGGGCAATATGGAACCGAAATTCGAAAAAGCAATAGGCAGCCTTGGCATGTTGCCCGCACTTCCTTCATTCTCCAGGTTAAAATTATTGGCGGTTCAAAATCCTGTTATAGAGCGCTGGGCGGTAGAAATAGAGCAAAGAAAAACAAATTTAGAGCTGCAGAAAGCTGAAAGAATTCCTGACCCAACTGTAAGAGGCGGTTACACCCGGTCTAATGAGTCCGGTGAGAATACTTTTCAACTGGGTGTCTCAGTACCAATTCCATTTTTCAATCTTAACCAGGGAGCCATTGAAGAGGCTGAAATCCGTTTGGACCAGGGAAACAGACAGAGACGCGCGGTTTCTCTAAAGATAATAAATCAGTTAAATAAATTGTATAATTTGCTAACATTGGCACATCAGGAGCTTCTCACTTTAAAAACCATGACACTGCCGGAAGCTGAAAAAGCTTATAAAATAATTGATCAATACTATCTTATGGGGAGATATAGTTTTATCAACGTATTATACGCAAGGCGCATGCTGTTTGAAGTTAAATTGAGGCAACTTACAGCATTGCGGGATTATAATCAATATATAACAGATATTGAAAGACTGATAGGGCAGAGATTAAACAGTGTTAAATGAATACAATTTTGATAATTAAAAGTTTATATATATGGTTGAAGGATAAAATGAAAATATTAAGTAAAAAAACATCTATATTGTTTATTATTATTTTCCTTGGTGCTGGTGCTATTTTTTATTCCTATATTTCCAACATTCTGGATAATAATTGCGCTCATAAAATAAATGATGACCATAATTTTCATTCAGAACATAGGGATATAGAAGAAAACGATCACGAACATCATGATGTGCATTCAGGGCATGATGAACATGATCTGCAAAAGCATGATGGTGAGGATAAAATTAAAATACGGCTTTCCGCGAAAAGTATGGATTTAGTTGGAATTGAAATTGAGAAAATAAGGGAAGGGCAAATTCAAAGCAATATTGAGCTAATAGGCGAGGTCGGTTATAATGAAGACAGGCTGGCGCATATTGTTCCCAGATTCCCGGGTATTGCTAAAAGGATTTATAAAAAACTTGGGGACTTTGTAAAGACAGGAGATGTGCTGGCTGAAATAGAAAGTAATGAGAGTTTATCATCTTATAAAATTAAATCATTAATTCCAGGTAGAATTATTCAGAAACATATCACCCTGGGCGAGTTTGTCTCTGATGAAACAACTATATTTAAAGTAGCCGATCTATCAACAGTCTGGATCAATCTTGCAGTTTACTCAAAAGACCTGCATAATATAAAAATCGGTCAGAAGGTCAATATTGAATCTGTTGGTACTAATGTCCGGGCAGGGGGAATTGTTTCTTATATTCAACCAATCTTTAATGAGGAGACAAGAAGTTTCACTGCCAGAGTAGTTCTCCATAATAAGAAGAATCAGTTACGTCCGGGTATGTTTGTCAAAGCGAAGATATTATTAAAAACAGGTAAGAAGATCCCAATAGTATTAAATAATGCTCTGCAGGTCGTTAATGAAAAACTTTGTGTTTTTGTACTTGAAGAGACTGGTGTTTTCAGGCTTGTGAATGTTACTATTGGAAAGCAAGGTGTTCATTATAGCCATCTCATTTCAGGATTGAATATTGGAGATTCCTATGTTGCTGAAGGGTCTTTTGAACTTAAAGCAAAGCTTGTTACAAGCGACCTTGGCGGACATGCTGGCCATGGACATTAGTAAGGTTATCAATCATGACTTCTAAAATATTTGAAAAATTATTACAAAACCGGATTATTGTTGTGATTTTACTGCTGGCAATTATCCTGTGGGGTATTTTTGAGTACAATCACCTGCCAACAGACGCCTTCCCTGATATATCACCAGTAATGGTGCCTATTTTCGCAGAAGCGCATGGTATGGCGCCAGAGGAAATTGAACGGCTTATAACCTATCCTATAGAATCTACGATGAATGGACTTCCTGATGTTAAATTGATTAAATCAACTTCCGCCTTTGGTATGGCAGTAATCTATATCTATTTCGAGGATGATGTAGATATCTATTTTGCTCGTCAGATTGTTTCCGAAAGATTAACTGGTGCAATGGCTGATTTGCCTGAAATGCATGATCCGCCAACTCTGGGACCTATCTCCACCGGGTTGGGTGAAGTTTTTATGTATTATCTGACTGCTAATAAGGATATTGTAAATACACAGGGAAAGCCTGTCAATACATGGCTTAGAGAACTAAATGACTGGGTAGTGAAGTATCAGTTACAGAGTGTGCCAGGTGTGACAAAAATACTTTCCATGGGTGGGAATGTATTGCAATATCAGGTTAAATTAAATCCCTATGCCCTGGCTAAATATAAAGTTAGCCTTAATGAAGTGGTTGAAAGCATCAATTCTAATAACGGTAATGAAGGCGGGCAGTTTATAGTGTTTGGTTCTGAAGAGTATCTTGTCAGGGGAATTGGCCTGATCCAGAAACTTGAGGATATTCGAGAAATAAAGCTAAAAGTAGTGGATGGATTACCAATCCATCTTGGGGATGTCGCCCGGATAGAATATGGCAACGAAATTCGAAGGGGCATTGTCAGCCTAAATGGCACTGAAGAAGTTGTTGCCGGTATAGTGCTGAAACTATACGGAGAGAATACATCTGAAGTGATAGAACGTCTCAATAAAAAATTCACTAATCTACGAAAGATTCTTCCAGCGGGTGTTGAATTAGTTCCTTATTATAACCAGAGCGTGCTGGTTGAAAATGCTACATGGACAGTAAAAAAAGCGCTAATTCAAGGTTCTATTCTTGTTCTTCTAATCCTATTTTTATTTCTTGGAAACATGCGAACCTCCTTAATTGTTGCTCTATCTCTTCCAGTCTGCGCTTTTACTTCTATTATTCTGATGGGGCTTGCGGACATTTCAGCGAACCTGATGTCTCTTGGGGGTATTGCTATTGCACTCGGTATGCTGGTAGATGCTTCCATCGTGGTAATTGAGAATATTTATCGTTTCCTGACAAATGATGAATATAAAAATGAAAACAAATTCAGGATAATTATCAAAGCGACAACCGAAGTGGCCCGGCCTATTATATTCTCAGTGGGTATTGTTGTTCTTGTATTTTTACCTCTGTTCACATTGGAGAGTGTGGAAGGAAAAATGTTCTCACCTATGGCTTTTACTATTTCTTTTGCACTGTTAGGTTCTATTATTACGGCAATGATTTTCGCACCGGTACTTGCTTCCTTGATCTTAAAGAAGGGCTCTTCAAAAGAGATATTCATTATCAAAAAACTTAAAAGTTTTTATCGACCACTACTTGAATCATCTATTAGAAATCGTAAAAAAGTCGTCCTCTATACTATTATTCTATTTATCATAACACTTTTGGTGCTGCCCTTTTTGGGAACGGAATTTATCCCTGTACTGGATGAAGGGACGATTCAGATAAATGTAGTCATGGCACCATCAATTTCACTGGAGAAAGCCGCAAAAATCATTATGAAAATGGAACGAATAATAAACCGGCGGCAGG
>JAXHTB010000114.1:0-10374 GCA_034190185.1 Spirochaetota bacterium
GCGGTGTCCAGCATTTATATATTCAAATTCCTTTGTCTTCTTGTTGTATATACTAATAAAAAAAGTGACAAGTTCCACACCATCGCACCTGAAATTAAGATAATGATTTATCTCCTCTAGAGTCTCGCTTATTGATTTCTTCTCTTGAAGCATTACATGAGTAATACTGCTAACAACAGAAAGTACCATAGCTGCTCTAAGCCCATGGCCTGCAATGTCTCCAATAATGATAGCAGTTCGATAATCGTCAATATTAATAAAATCGAAATAATCGCCGATTGCTTTAAAATATGCCCTGTTATAAAAGCTGATATTCAGCCCCCGTTCTTTCGGTGCTACTTTAGGGAATAGCCTAAGCTGAACATATGAGGCAATATCCAACTCCTTTTCATAACGTCCTCTGTCCATATAATCTCTAAAAAGTATATCATTTTCTATCAATTGATATAATTGACTTGCTACTGTATTAAAGTAATTCATTTCGTCATTTGAATATGATTCCCCTCTCCCTTTCCCGCCAATAAACATAGCGCCTTTTACCTTTTTTTCTCTATATATGGGGATCACAAAATTTATTTTCCTTTTCTTTAAATACTTGTAAATCCTTTCTTCTATAAGAGAATTCTTCATAAGAGTGAAGATATAAATGATTGTCTTATCTGTTTCAAAAAATCTAACCAAATCAGAATCAGCAGGAAGAATCTCAATATACCTTCTTATAAATCTATATTTATTCAATAAGGGATCCTCAAATAAAACAAGTTTTAAGATTGATGCATTAGTTATTTTTATTATTTCTGAAAAAATATCATCCATTTTTTTGGTTAGATATCCTGCAACATTAAGATACTCAGGGGATGTCACCTTTTCTGCAATAACCTGCAAAGAGGCAGCATACGCGCTTTTACTTCTTGATCTTGAGCTTGCGGTCTCTCCTGCAAGACGCAGCTTAATATTAAGAAGAAATATAAACAAAATTATAAAAGCAAATATTGAAAGAGTCATATTAAATGAAAGACCTATTGTGCGTAAAAAATAATATATAAGCAATGCAATAATAATGGCTAAAGCAAAATTTGCCACAAAAAGACCAATATTCTTTCCATTAAAAAGATTGAAACTGTAATGACTTTTAAGCAGCATTCCATGCCCAATTATAAGCGGAATAGCGAGGGTGAATCCAGAAAAAAGTGTAAGGGGGAGATTTAAATTATAATACAGATATATCCAAAGATATATAATTTGAATAATTCCACCTAAAGATAGGACAGAGATAACAATCAAATTATGTCTTATAATTTTTTTATCCTTACTTTGTAATATGCTTGAATACATCTTTACAATAGTAAAAATAAAGCAGGCTGTTAAAAATAGAAAAATATAATCGTATAAAAGAAATCCTGGCGGTTTCATAAGAATTCTGAAGGAGCTAATAAAAATAACAATTGCAATAATTAATACAGCAAATAAAGCATTCCAATTAACCTTCTTATTTATAATATTGTACCCTGCAAGCAGAATAACAAATCCAAACAGAAAAACAATCACGATAAAAAGCAGCTTTAATCCCCAGATGGAGAATTGCTGTATCATAATAATATGGAAAACACTCAAAGCAAGGGAAAAATAGTAATATATTCTTGCCTCAAATCTTTTGGGATGTAATAAAATTATTACATAACCCCATATATAATGAATATTAGCAATTAACAACACAAACAGAAGAAGATACAATAAGTCCTTATTTAAAGCTTCTTTTTTTATTTTTTTTGAAAATATCTTTCCATCATTTTTAAATAAAACATTTAATACCTCTTTATCCCTAAAATGTTCTAAAGATTTTATAAGATTTGCATCTTTTATCTGTTCCCCTTCAATTTGAATAATCTCGCTTCCATGTCTTTCTGAACCATCTGCAGAATACATTTTATAAATGAGAACATTCCCCACAGCTATCCTTTTAAAAGGATAAATTTTAGAAAAATCGATTATCATATGAATAAATGCGATATTCAGGATCACAAGCAATGGAAGAGGGATAATATTTCTAATCTTCTTGATCAAGCAACATCCTCCACCCTTAAAAGAATAAAAAGTTGATCCTTATCTGTCATATCTATATCTTCCGAATCTTCTAATATATCCACAATCGCTGACCTTACTTCGTCTAGTGGAGCCTGACTGTTTCTATTTATAACTTCAGAATATTCCAAAATATTATTTCTTATATTATCATACAGATCCTGACATATAATAATAATTATATCTCCATTTTCTAAAATTATTCTATCTACACTTTCAACCCATCTCTCCTGCAGAGGATAAAGAAGTTTTAAACTTTTTTTAAAGATAAGGGGCATAGGGTACTTAGAGTTATGAAAAATGAAATCTCCATTCTGTCTAATCAAACCATGAAATATCATAAGCTCAGCATCTAACATTTCTCTTTTTATAATTATATTCTTTAATCGGGAAACTACATCAAAGGGGGAGAATCCAAGTCTTGCAAAAGTCTGAATTGTAGACTTGACTCCAGGCATCAGCACAGAGCTTCCCTTCATATCACTATGAATACAATATGCTGATATTCTGATCTCATCCTCATATGAATCATTTACTAACAAATCATAAAACCCTCTTGCCATTATAGATGAGGAGTTATTATATACTGCTATATTAACTCTACCAATTCGCAAATCAGTTTTAGGCAGAAATTTATTCAGAGTCTTTGAAGCAAGTCCATATTCCTTTTCTAACTCCTTCTTTTCCAATATCTGATGAAAATAAAAGCTGTTAGCTGACAGGATAGCGATCCTTGAGGCAAATATTTTTAATAATCTTACTTCATCTTTTTCGCTTAATCCGATAACCGGGGCAAGGAAGAATTTCCTGAATAGATTCATAGATGTTTTTCTGCTTATAGGAAATAATCGATGCCTCTCACAAATTACAACAAGACCAAGAAATGTCTCTTGGTAATAGATTGGCACTAAAATTTCGCCCTTTAACTTCTCAATATCCTTTCTTATCTCTCTTATAAAATATACAGAAGGATCCAGTTTGTTTTTTACAATTACATCATCTGGGCCGTTAAAGAGATAATATAATTTATTGACTTCAATATTTGCTCCCCTAATAATTTTTCTTCTCTTATTTTTATGAAAAAATATATCAAACTCACTTTTTTTATGATTGTAGAATATTAAAAGCCCTGACTTTGCACTTAACAATTCAAGTATCTGGTCAAATGTTGTTTTAAGCATCTCATCAAAGAATTCAACGTTTAGAATGGAATCCACAGTCTCTACATAACGATCCTCAAATCTAAAAGGGCTAATATATGAACCGATGATCTTATGAATAAAGCTGAGTATAGGCAATAATCCAATTATGAATAGTATAAAAAATGCAATAAAAAATATCTCGCTTAAACCCATATTTATGAATAACAATCCAATAATAAGAAAAAGGAGCACAAAAAAAATATCCATGCAGGTAACTAATATAATATATATTATTCTGTTCCTTAACATATAAAATAAATCTTCCTAATTGTAATCTTTCTAACTTTAGAGGAAACCATGAAAATTTAAATATATAGAATGAATTAAAATATAGAAGGTTATAATTCATAATTACAACTGCATTTCACCATGAATATTTATTCATTAAAGATATTCTGTATATCATCCACTATCGATTGGAATAGATCATCCACTGCAATACTTCCATTTAATACAAGAAAACTATCATCACAAATTGAAAGATAATTCTCACGTACTTTCTGCAAAAAGTGTTTCTTCTCAAAGATATCTCGGTCTTCTTCTTTCCTCTTATTGCGCGCTGCTATTCGTAAAAGCGCGACATCAGGATCAATGTCAATTAGATATACTCTGTCTGGTTTGGGGAATCTTTTATTTGTATTCTCGGTTAATACTGAAGCTGGGGTTATATTAAAAGCACCCTGATATGCGGCATTGAAATAATAATATCTATCCATTATAATCAGCTTCCCATCTTTTAAAGCAGGAAGTATATTTTGCTGTACATCTTCCTCTCTGTCCAAAAGAAAAAGATTTACCTGCTCATTAGCGTCAGGAGGTTCATCATTCTTAAGCATCTCCTTTATCTTAATACCCCAGACACCATCAGTCGGCTCGCGTAATTTTATAACTGGAATATTTCGGTTGTAATAATAGCTGTATAATCTTTCGATCAGTGTTGTCTTTCCTGATCCATCTATACCTTCAAGCACAATAAAAATTGGAAGCTTAAGTCTCATATAATATATTTATCTAACTTTTTATAACCACTCTTGAATTCTTTACTATATTTTTCATAACCTTTTCTTTTCAGAAGGCCGAATGTAAATTTCTTTCCCTCTTCCACCGCAGGCTGATCGTAAGGATTGATATTGTAAAGATACCCTGCATAGGCAGTCTGCATCTCATAGAACATGATAAATTCGCCAATATCCTTCGGTTTAAGATGAGAGAGAATAATTGAAGCATTTGGCCTTGATGCATTTTTTAAGGCAAGCTCAGTGGCAGACTCCTCAAATCTATTCAATTCCCTTAGGCTTTTAAATGAAAGATGACCAAACTCAGGAACATCATCAAATGGTTCAGGGATCTCAAAATCATACTCAAAATTTTCTACCTTTAGAAATGTTATAACTTTATCATTTGGGCCTTCTAGATATAACTGCAACTGAGAATGCTGGTCTATAGCTCCAAAAGAGGATACAGGAGTTAAACCCACAACCACTTCTTTACCATCAACATCACGATTTTTACCAAGAGACTCTGCCCAAAGTTGTCTGTACCAATCCGCAAAGAGGTAGAGCTTTCTTGTGTAGGGCATTAAAACATTTATCCTTTTATTCTTCTGTATATCGAAAAGAAAATGCAGTGAAGCATTAAGAAGAGGGGGATTTTCCCAAAGAGCCTTCCCAAAATATTCAGTAACAACATTTTTAGCTCCCTCAAGAAGCTCTTTAATATTTATCCCTACAAATTCTGACATTACAATGCCTACGGCTGAGAGCACAGAGAATCTACCCCCAACATTTTGAGGTATTGAAAAGGTTTTAAACCCTTCCCTTTCTGCCAACCCTCTGAGTATTCCCTTTTCAGGATCAGTTATTGTCACAATATGATCTTTGTAGTCATTGCCAAAGTTAGCCTTTAAAATATCAAGCAAAATCAAGAAATTTGCATTTGGTTCCGTTGTGCCGCCTGATTTGGATATTACTAAAAAAAGTGTTTTTTTAAAATCGATAACATCCCTAATTGATAATATCTCATAGGGATCAACATTATCAAAAAAGTAGACCTTAAATATCCCTTCTCTTTGTTCATCATTCAACTCATTAAGATATAGATGAGATAATGAATTCTTCAAAGCCTGAGGACCCAGGGCTGAACCGCCAATTCCAATAAGCGCAATTGTATTAAATCTAGTTCCCAAGCTTTTTTTGAAATCTCTGATATCCTCAACGATGCGCTCATCAAAGGGTATTTCCAGGAATCCCAGTTTACCTTGTTCCTTCTCCTTCAGCATCCTTTTAAGCGCGCCATTAGCTTTTATTTCAATTGAATCAATATCCTTCTTTGATATACCATGCTCACCACCTATATGCTCATCCATAAAATAGTTATAATCGAATTTTATCATTATCTCTCTTTCTCCCCTTTTCAATTACCTTGAAATCGATATAAAGATAGAGTTTTGTCTTTTGTAAAAAAAGAACCATTTATAATCTTGTCATTTGAGCAATATAAAATCAGCAGTTTGGTGTATCTTTTGTTATATCTGCATTAATCTCAATCTTTAGTCTAGGCTGAATGTTCTCTACGAAAAGAAGGACTGCTCCAACAACGCCTAAATTGAGTCCCCAAAAGCCGATTATCGGAATAAGGGAAACAATTGAAAAGCCAAGACCTAACCCTATTGTCATATACCTATACTCCCATAGAACCTTTAATTTATCACCAAACTGAAGCCCCCTTCTTTCAAGAGGAAAATCGAAAAATTGAGCGCCAAGAAAAAAAAGAAAAGACATAAAACTTAAAATTGAATATATAAAAATTCCCACAATAGGTATAAAATTGATGGCGTATATAATAAAATTTATAAAAGCGACTAGTATAAAAAGCTTTAGTATATTCTGTGTTATTCTCGCGATATCTTTTACCAAAATTGAGATTGAAAACTTCTCTTCTAGCACAAGCCCGGTTAGAAGGGACTCAACCCTTGATGAAAGCAGATCATTAAAAGGCGCAGTAACGATGGTTCCTGTGATAGAATATATCAAAATACAAATTAAAGCAAGCAAAATTATGATCAATGGAGAGATAAACCATCGAACAACCTCAAGATACCATTCTTCACCATGAGGGAGCAAAGATGCAATCTCAGGATAAATAAACAAATAAGATATATAGTATATTAAGGTAAGCAATATAAGATTTAGAAAAAAGGGGATGATAAAATACTTTTTCAATCCTTTTCCTTTTATAACTAATCTCCATGCCCTTATAATTACATTTAGCCCCTTTATAAAGGTTTTGATGGGACGATTATATTGCTTCTCTCTTGTAAAAATATCTTTTAGCTTCATTTTACTGTTATCCGGTTATTTACAGCCTTTTGTAGTCTATCCATTATAGCCCTTCCTAGTCCGACAAGCGGGAATGTTTCAGCGATTATTATATCAAGTCCCAATGAATCGAGCCTGTGTAGAGCTGAAAAAAGATTAGCAGCAGCCTCTATCAGATCGCCTTTTTTAGAAAGCACCTCTATAGATTCAAATGAAATATCATTATCATTACGAGGAGCTTCAAATGCAAGAAGCCCTGCTTTTTTCCCATCAATATCTTCATCCTTTATATCCTCTATAAATTTCATAGAAGTATGGGGTGAATAATGATATGGGAGATGTCCAGGTGACTCCGGTTTATCATCTTGAAGCTCAGGTATACATATTTGACCAATTACATCCTTTATCTCTTCAACAGGAAGTCCGCCATATCTTAGAAGAAGAGGTTCCTGACCATCCAGTTTGATAATAGTAGACTCAACACCGAGAATGCAGCGACCTCCATCCAGCAGCATATCTATCTTTTCTTCGAGCTGTTCTTTTACATGACAAGCAGTAGTAGGGCTTAAGTAACCAAAAGGATTGGCGCTGGGAGCTGCAATAGGAACACCTGCTTGATGTATCAGCTCAAGCGCCACCTTATGATCTGGCATGCGAACTGCTACTGTGGGAAGTCCGGATGTAACAATATCTGGAACAATTTTCGACTTTGGCAGCACAAGTGTAAGGGGACCTGGCATAAACCTCTTGATAAGTTTCTCCGCCCTGGTTTCTAAACCTTCAGTAAGTTCAATAATTGAAGATAATGAAGCAACATGCACAATTAATGGATCAAAAAGGGGTCGATTCTTAACATCAAAAATCCTTGCAACAGAAACAGGATTTAACGCATCAGCACCAAGTCCATAAACAGTTTCTGTAGGGAAAGACACAAGCCCACCCGATCTTATAATCTCTGCTGCTCTTTTTATTTCTTCCAAAGATGGGAATGGTCTATTGTCCTTGGTCATTTGAATAACAATTAAAAAATCCAGATTTCAATATAGAATATAAAAACATAAATGATCTGTCAAGGAAAAAGAATATTGAAAGTAAGTTTAAACTGTCTTCAGAAATTAAATAGTATGTTTTTTTGCCACGGATCAACACGGATGAAACACTGATTTTCCATATAGAATTATGGTATTATTTTTATGCAGTTGAGCCCCACGAACAGTCCGTGACAATCCGTGTATATCTATTGTTAAAAATTACAACAATCAAATTCATATTACGCTAACTGATTTTCTACCATAATTCCTTCTGAAATCAGATTGAAATTACTTGAACTTACTATTGAAAAATTCATATAGATCGATAGTACAACAGAAATAAGGATATTCAATATTCATTAATTAATATTTCGATATACAAAACAGATCAAAATATTGATTAATAAATGTTGCATTGGATTTATCTGATATTCTAAATAATATCGATATAAATAGGTACTGCTATCCTATTCTCCAATAAATCACCAAAAAAAACTTGACTATCCTTACATGAAGAGTTAAATTTTTATCAGTATTATATATTCTTATTGGCATACTATTTGAGCGTAGTTTAAATCGATGGGAGATAATATATAAGCAATACCTTTTCTATTATTCTCCAGCATACTGGGAGACAGGCTCTTGACAACCTGTCTTCGTTTAAATATATACGTCTATCATAAGCGCTTTCTTTGATCGTATCTATATCTGATTTGATAAATAAGGCGAGGTGAAAGGTAAAAAAGATACTTATGGCGAAGAGCCTTTTATATCTAAATAGATTTTAAAAATTTTGACCTTTCGCTTAATTCTGTAAAAATTTTACGAAGAAGGCGCAAGTCTTAAAAAAATATCAAGGAGTATACAATATGAAGAACTTGAAAACATTTTCTATCTTTCTGCTTTTCATTTTCATAGGGTTAAACTACTGCGGAGGAAAGAAGCAGATCAAGAAGGATAAAGTAGAAAAAAATGAAATGTGGGGGCAGGCTACTGGTTATGGAACTATCTTTGATAATGATAAATCACTGGCAAGAGACAGGGCTATTGATGATGCAATGAATAAACTTGTAAAAAAAGTCCTTGGAACAACAGTTCAAGGCAAATCAGTAGTTCAGGATTTTGCGCTGGTAGAGTCTATTGTCGAAGCAAAGTCTACAGGTATGGTTCGCAACTGGAAAATACTAAATGAAGGACCTCAGCAAGGAGCATTTGTTGTATCACTTGAGGGTGAAGTCTATCCTCAGGCAGTTAACGATACTATTGAGGCTACCCTGCAAAATTATGGAAGGCCCAAGTTCATGGTGCTGATAAACGAGACCTTTGAAGGAAAACAAAATATGCCTGGTTTTACTGTAACAGAGCTTACAATGATGGACTTAATGGGTAATGCGGGATTTGAATTTGTTGATGCAGACATGACCCAACAATTGCTTAAAAGAGAAAAAAGCAAGATGAATAAAGCCATGAAAGGCTCTGTATCAGGAGAAGTACAGGGCATGCTGCTGGACGATATAGGAGCTGAAGTAATTATTATTGGAAGGATCAAAACCAGGGATCAATCTGCTGTCCTTAAGGGTTCAAATATGAAATCAAAACAGGCAATAATAAATATCAAAGCTATAGATGTATATACTGGCAGGATCCTTGCAAGTACAAGCTCCAACGCCCCTGGAATTCATATTGATCATGAAACCGCGTCGAAAAAGGCAATTGAAAATTGCCTAAAAAGGATTCTTGGCAAAACTGATGAAGAGACAGGAAAATTCAAGTCAGGCCCCTTTATGAACAAAATCACAAGAAAATTCCTGCTTGCTGCTACACAGCGAATGATAATGATAAATATTTCAGGACTGAAGTATAAGGATCTTTCAAAATTCAGAGATCAAATTCAGCATAGGGTAAGAGGAATTAAAAAAGTTTACTCTCGCGGCCAAAAAGGTCAGTATGCCAAGATAGAGGTTGAGTTTGCCGGGAAAACTACAGATCTTGCAGATGAACTGAATGCAAAAGCAGGAAACCTGGGTTTTGAATTAGAGATAAAAGAAACTTTCCCAAATAGAATAATGCTTACAGCTAAGAGAATTCAATAATCATTATTATAAGGAAGGGAGAATTTATGATCCTCCCTTCTTTTATTAATGTTAGAATTAAAATCCCAGCCTATCCGAGATGTTCTGCATAGCCTTAAGGGCAATTTCGACAAATCTGTTTAATTCCAAACCAAGTTTTTCACACTCCATTATAGCATCTCTGTTTACAGATTTTGCAAATGCCTTCTCTTTCATTCTTTTAGTGATTGATTTAGGTTTAACACTAGCAAGTTTTTTATCCGGATAAACAAGCGCTGTAGCAACGATTAATCCAGTAATTGTCTCACCAGAAGCGAGAGCATGGTGGAATAAAGATTCCCTTTTTTCTCCTGGATGCGCAGTTTCATTATGCATCCTGATGGCTTCTATAATATCCTCGTCAATCCCTTGGTTCCTTAGGATATTAACAGCCTCTTTTGTATGGATGTTCAGATCAGCATTAGTAATTTCTACATCGATGTCATGTAGAAGACCAGCCGTTCCCCATCTGCTTTCATCCTCACCTAGTTCCTTTGCTAGCGCAATTAGTACAGACTCGGAGGCTAGACTGTGTCTGATCATGTTTTCGTTTTTAATATACCTTTTCAACAGCTCAAGGGCTTTATCTCTTTCTATCATAAAATACTATCATTTTTACTTTTTTCTTAAA
>JAXHTB010000115.1:0-10277 GCA_034190185.1 Spirochaetota bacterium
TTCTACAAGACTCTTCCGTGTCTCATCAATCCTGTTTAGTAAAAGATTTGATACAAGTCTTCTCTTGTAAATAAACATTTTCAGGTCATGGCTGTAGTCAAGGCATCCCCCAACATTAAGCATTAAATCCGCCTTTCTGTACTCCGATCTTTCAAGGTAAACATCAGTTTTAAATATGATATTTATTAACTGAACATTACAGTTATCAGAGTTAGTTTTTTTTTGCAGAATTTCGGCGTATTCTTTCCCTTGGAATAAAAGAAACATCTCTGATGCATAAAATATATCTTCTCTGATATACCCAGGATAGAAGGAATTCAACCTCTGTAATTCTTTATAACCCCTGTAATAATCTTTTTGGGATATAAGTCTTTTTGTAAATCCAAGGATGCTTTGGGGATGATACTGGATACCGATTTCCTCAGGTTTATTTTTTGAATACAGATAATTTTTTGGGGTTAGGAATATTAAGAGTATTAATAGAAAAAATCTGAATAAAACCATATTAGTATTTATATATCCCTTATGGTTATATGTTTACTATTTATTATATATAATGTTTACAAGCACATGACAATTACTCAAATTTAAGTTTTTTCAAACACTATCCTTAAACTAATAAGGATTTTACATCTATTTTGAAAAAATTCTCTCCCAACCAAGAAGCACAGGAGATGCAATGTAAATTGAAGAGTAGGTCCCCACAAATATTCCAAAAAGCAAGACTAATGCAAAATCATTTATTACATCTCCACCAAGAATATAGAGCGCTAAAACTGCAAATAGTGTTGTCAATGATGTTAAAAGTGTGCGGGATATAGATTGTGAGATCGATTTATTTATAACCTCAATAAATGTCTGTTTAGATTTCACCTCAATATTTTCTCTTATCCTGTCAAAGATTACAATTGTATCATTTACAGAATAACCGAATATTGTAAGAAACGCGGCAATAACAGGAATATTTATCTCCAACCCCATCATTCCACAAAATGCAACAGACAAAGATATATCGTGAATAAGAGCTGCAATTGCACCAACTGAGAACTTAAACTCAAATCTAAAGGTGAGATAAAAAGTGATAAGCACAAGAGCCACAACGAAAAGCTTTACAGCGGTTTTCCTCAAGAAATCACCGATTGCTGGGCCAACTGTCTCCACACTCATAAATTCAATATTTTTAAAACCCTTTTCCAATATGGTGTTTAAGGTTTGAGAACTTTCAGCAGAGGATCTGCCCTCTAGTAATTTTGTTGCAATAATATATTCATTCTGCTCATCTTTGCCAATTTGCTGAACAAGGGCTGGTATATTATTTTTGTTAAGTTCGCTCCTGATGTGACTAATATTTACATCCTTCTCAAATTTAGCGATTATCTTAACTCCTCCAACAAAATCTATTCCCCAATTCAGACCTCCTTTTATAAAGATAGAAGTAATAAAGAGAATAAATATCGCAAATGATAGACCAATAGCAATAAATCTATAGTTTAAAAAACCGATAACCCTTTCCAATCTTAGCTCCTTTAGTGAAAATAAATTTTCTTTTAAAAATCCGCATCAATATCGTTTATTAAAAAAAGACACAGCAAAAATCAATTTTACTTTCCTATAAATATTTAGAGAGAAATAAACCTAGCTGTCAGCTCCTACGAAATCAATTATATGCTGATCCGCTTTATCTTCTTATTCGAGGTTATTATCTCATAAATGAATCTTGTTATATACAGGGCTACAAACATACTACAAATTATTCCGATAAAAAGGGTGACAGCAAATCCCTTAATGGGACCTGTACCGAATTGAGACAGAATAAAAGCAGCAATAAGCGTTGTAATATTTGCGTCAAAGATAGTCCAAAATGCCCTATCAAACCCGTTAGAAACAGACATCCTTGCAGATTTACCGCTTCTAAGTTCCTCTTTTATTCTCTCATAAATAATTACATTAGCGTCAACAGCCATACCTACAGTAAGAATAAACCCTGCAATCCCAGGCAATGTCAGTGTAAAGCCAAGCCATGAAAGAAGGGCAAGCATAAATATCATATTAAGAACAAGTCCCAAATCAGCAATAATACCCGCTAGCTTATAATAATATATCATAAAGATCATAACACCGACCAGTCCAATGATTATGGCTTTTATACCAGCATCAATAGAATCCTGCCCAAGTGATGGCCCAACAGTCCTCTCTTCAATAATTTCTAAATCAACAGGCAATGCTCCCTCTTTTATGATCCTTGCTATTGTTTCCACCTCATCCCTTGTAAAATCACCCTCAATTAGAGCCTTTCCTGTATTTATCTGCACATTCAACTGTGGAGCGCTTCTTACCTTATCATCGATTACAATAGCAAGCTTCTTTCCATGATTTTTTTCAGAAGTAACTTCTGAAAACTTTGTTGCTCCATCAGGTGTTGTAGTGAAATGAACAGCAAGTCTCCCATATTCATCCTGTCCTACCCATGCCTTGCTAATGTCATTACCTGCCAGAGAAACCTTTTTTAATAACGCAACAATATAGGAAGGGAATATCTTCTTAGTTTCCTTATCTCTAATGTAAAAGAAAAGCAGTTCATACTTACGCGGCAGATCTATTTTTCTTGAAACCTTTAATAATAAATTAATCTGTGCAGAAGATTCAATAGGAAGCCTCTCCTCTTTATAATTTTCCTTTATCCAATCATTTGCCTTCTTTGAATATTCGTCATTTACTAGCCTGTATTCAACGCTTCCAGTGGTTCCTATCACCTTCTTAACACTCTTTGGATTTTTCACCCCTGGCAATTGAATCTCTATTGCCTCATTTCCTCTTGGACGAATTGAGGGTTCAGATACTCCAAACTTATCTATCCTATTCCGTAACAGTTCCAAAGCCTGTTGAGTAATCTCATCCTTTTCACTCTCATTCAACTCTTTATTTAATTTCTTTTCAATCTTCTTAAAATTAGCCCGGAGCACTAGATGCATACCGCCCTGAAGATCAAGACCGAGATTAATAGTTTTTGCAAGAAAGGTTTCTTCGGCCCAGTGCGGCAATATCCTTGCATCTCTGACTCCCGGTAAAATCCTTGCTTCATTCATAATTGCATCATTAAGATTAACACCTTCTACTGTTACAATTTTATCATTCTCGTTTCGTTTAACAAAAAAATTATCTGAGGAAAAACGCTTTTCAACAGAGTCATAATCCTGAGACGATGCATCAGGATTAAATACAATCTCCATCCTACGTTCTCCCACTGTTGGAAAGATTAAAATAATCGAAAAAATTATAATAAACAATATAAAAATTAGTTTATATATCATTCCTCTTGTCATCTATATCCTCTTTTTAATAGCGCTATTTTTACAATAATCTATGCAAACATTCTAATCATTCGGCGGGATTTCCATTTAATGACTTAATGTATAAGATTGATATGAATTTTTTACATTTTTGAAAAAGAGATGCGGTTTTTAAGTTATTATTTGGGGAATCGTTTAAGAACATTAGTCCTTGACCTCCCTTTAGATTTAAATCTAAAAATGAAAAAAATTACAGCAATCATCACAAATAGGACTATCTTTAATGCAATATCAGTTGAGTCTTTACTCAGACCGAACATGCCTTTTTCTGCTTCATCTGAAGAGTCGGATGAGGATGAAGGTGAAGAAGATGACGCATTCTCTTCGATATTTTCTTCCTCAACTTCTTCAATATTGTTCTTGGATGCAGCCTCATGGTCAACTAATCCAGGAATTCTTTTGTACTTAAAGTCTCCCTCTGTAATTTCTAAAAGCCCATCATTTAATCTTCTTTTCCTTGATGATTTCTTTTTTTCCTGTTTTTTGGCAATATCTGATTTTTCTTCTTCACTAATAATCTTTTCAGTTTTACTATCCTTCTTATCTATTTGAGCCTTTTCTTTATCTGATCTATCAGGATCATCGGTTCTTTCAACTTTTTTATCAGTTCTTTGATCAGATTCACCTGTATTTACATCTCTACTAACTTCGTCATCAGAAACTGAGTCAGATACTTTAGAACCTTTATCTTTTCTATTAGATCCTAAATCTGAATCTGTTAAGCTCTCTCCTGGAACCTGCGCATAAATTATATCCAAATTGAATATTACATTAGGCAAATTCAGCAATAGACAGAGAATAGAAATCGTAATAACCGAAATATTTTTTAAATTTATTACCAAAACATATAACCTCTTCATCCTCTAACAAATTCGAAAATTACACTTCGATATTTTACTTGAAGACAACTCTCAATTATTCCCCAATATTTCCAGAAGATAAATTTAACTAAGAAATCTTTGCCTGTATTGATGATTTAGCAAATTCAACCTTTGTCCCTTCCGCAATTTTCAATACAACAATATTTTCATCATCTTTAATATTTACAATAACTCCATATATTCCACTAGATGTTAATACCTTTTCTCCTTTCTGGAGATTTGATATCATATTCTTCTTCTCTTTTTCTTTCTTCTGATTTGGCCTAATTAATAAAAAATAAAATATTGCAATCATTGCAATTATTGGGATAAGCATCCCAAAGGTTCCACCATCTTTTGCTGCATCCTTGCCTTCTGCAAATGCAGATGTTATTAACTGAAACACTTTTATTCCTCCATAACATTGTATTTATTAAGATATGCGACATTGCCGCATTAAAATTCAAACAAAAGATAAGGAGATTAGATATTTATTATGTTCTATCTAAGCCTTATATACATCAATGATTGAATGAACTACTAATTTTTAAAACAATTATTTTAACAACCTTATTAATCAAATTGAGTCTAACTTTCAATAAAAAAAAGAAAATGTCAACACTTTAATATGCGTTCTTTATTAATGTTAGCAATGAATGAAAAGAAAAGTCCAAGAATTATTATTTCATACATTATACCTCACCTTAATTACTGATATTTGCTCAAATATATATATCCTTAATCTTCAGGTAGCTATTTCATGATTTATTTAATAATCCTCAATTGATCAATTACTCAAAATCTATTATCCCTAAAATTCCCTTATTTATTTGAAATTATTACTGGTGTTCCTATCTGTATATATTTATCCAATTCAACAATATCATTATTATACATCCTTATGCATCCACTGGAACAAAGGTGACCAATAGACGCTTCATCGTTGTTGCCGTGAATTCCTATTCCTGACCCTATCCCTGGCAACTTTCCATTTTTTAATGGAAGATTCCCGCCTTTTTTTGCTTTTTCGTATCTACTTATATCACTTTCATTAGGATAATCGATACGAAAGAACCTAGGGCCATAGGCATCTGTTCCAAGATCGACATTCAATTTTCCATACTTTGAATGTCCCTCCTTAGCCCTAAAATATACTTTATTCATCATCTTCAATTTTTTGTAGGTTGTAGTATTTTTTGCAGCATCCATGCTTAGTATCTCTATAATGGAATATAATCCCTCAGGAGTTCGCTTATCACCTGAATATAATTTTGGTTTTCTATCAGGATTTAATCCATAACCGATTTTATAGTCAACTACAGACTTTAAATCACGATTGTATATAGACATAAAGAAATTACCTTTATCAACGTATAACAAATACTGCCCTTTATACCTATCAAACCCTTTGCGTACAATCTCTTCTCTGTTATTGCTGCATCCTAAAATGGATAGCGATAAAAACAGTACAAAGAATTTTTGAAAATAAAGCATAAAAAACTCCATATAGATTCTAAAAATGAACTAATAAAGTCTGATGCAAGTTGCAGCAAATTCATATTAAAGTATAAGAGCCTTAAGTCTATGCCAAATATTATATAAGCATGAGCCAAATCAATGGAAAATATTGGAGTAATCCCTATGATCTTCCCCATTATTAAATTTTTGCAACTTTTGGATGCACTCTTATTGTTAAGCGCTTATCTTATAAGACCCCTTGTTGATGATTCAACAAAGCAAAGTAATTCCTGAATATCCTCATTACTGCCCAAACTCTTCAGCTCATTTACTGCCTGTGATATATTTTTATCCGATCGGAACATTGTTTTGTAAGCATTCTTGATTATTCCACGTCTTTCTAATGTAAACTCCCGTCTTCTAAGGCCGACAACATTTACTCCTACTACCCTGGCTGGATTTCCTTCCACTATCATAAAAGGTGGGCAATCCTTAGATATTCTTGAACAACCTCCGATCATTGCATACTTGCCAACCTTTACAAACTGATGGAATCCACACATTCCAGAAACGAAGGAATAATCATCTACCTCAACATAACCAGATAATGCTGTATAATTCGCAACTGTAACGAAATCTCCCACCTTAACATTATGCGCTAGATGTACTCCGCCCATTAAATAGCAGCAGTTTCCAAGCCTTGTAACTGTCCCTTCTCCGGTTCCTCTGTGAATCTGTACAAATTCACGAATAACATTGTTATCCCCAATCTCAATAGAGGATTCATCCCCTTTGTAACTCACATCTTGAGGTTGAGCTCCGATATAAGCTGAATGATATATCTCATTTCCTGTGCCGATCTTAACATTCCCTTCTATCTGCACATAGGGGCCGATTCTTGTATTATCTTTAATCTCTATCTTTCCATGGAGATACGAATAAGGACCTACATCAACATTTTTCCCAATTACAACATCATTTTCTATAATTGCTGTCTTATGAATCGTCACGACTTTTCTCTATTTCCCTCTCAAGCCTCTTTGTCCTTTTTAGAAGATCAGGAAGATACTTTAATGACGCATGGATCTTATGATGCTCTTTAACACATCTTGATGGTGTTCCAAAGAGAACATCAGCCTTTTTTATATCATTGAGTATCCCACTTTGTCCCAGTATTATTGTTTCGTCTGCAATAGAGAGATGATCCCCAATTCCTACTTGTCCTAATATTGTAACATGCTCTCCAACTGTAACTGATCCTGATATGCCTGCCTGAGCTGCTATATAGCATTTCTTTCCGATCTTTACATTATGAGCAATATGAACTAGATTGTCTAATTTTGTGTCATCTCCTATCTCTGTTGTACCGAGTGTTGCCCTATCAATACAACAGTTAGCGCCAACTTCTACCCTATCTCCGATTTTCACATTTCCATTTTGGGGAATCTTTAATACCCTGCCATCCTTCTCATAAAAACCGAATCCATCAGACCCTATAACAACTCCAGAATGAATTATGCAATCATCTCCAACAGCACATTTCTCCTTAATTATGACACCTGAATGTAAAATGCTATTCCTACCTACACATGCATCTTTTTCTATGATACAGTTTGGATATATTATGCTGTTCGCTAGTATCTGAGCGCCCTCCATAATAACAACACCCAGCATTACTGTTGCATTTTTATCAACTTCTGCCCTATCATCAACAGATGCCCTTGGATCTATTCCAGGGGGCTCTTCCCTCTTTTCGGAAAAAATATTGAGAAGTTTTATAAATGCCAATTTAGGATCATCAACAAATATGCAAGGGATATTATCTATACAAATTCCATGAGGCGCAACAATTGCAACAGGCTTTTTAGAGAGAGCCTTTTCCAGATATTCTTCCCCTTCTATATAAATGATAGCATTTTCAAATTCAACCTCAAGAGAACCTACTCTTTCAACCTCAATATCTTTACCATTAAGGCTACCATTAAGGAAGCCTGCAATTTTCGATAATTTCATTAAAGCCTCTCTATAAACTACCTAGACACTGGTGAATTCCTCTTTCTTAATCTTACGATCTCTCTTATTACATCTTCAGTAATATCATACTCTCGAGCTGAAAATACTGCACCTTCTCCAATATTTAATATAAAATCTATATTCCTTTCATTTGATAACTTCCTCAAAGCCCTGTCTATCTCCTTTAAAATTCTACTCTTAAAATCATTTCCTTTGTTATTGATCTCATGTAATTCTGTTCTATATCTCTCCTGTACAACTCTGATCGATTCTCTTTTATTCTCATCGATCAAATCTACAAGTTTATTATCAATTTCAGAAATCGATTTTAAAAGATGGTTTTTTCGATCTCTAAGGGCTTTTGTCACTGGCTCTGAATTAATCATATATTCAATAATAACACTTATATTTATACTCCTGATCTTTAATGCTGCATCGTCCTTCTCTCTTGGATTTACAATACTACATCCTATCAAAAAAACCGAAATAAATATTGATATTATTTCTTTTTTCTTCATCACTATCGTCTCTCGATGCAGTTCGAAATTACGCTTATATTAATAATTACATACTATTAAAATCTCATATCTCCTATGCCAAACTGAAATTCAAACCCGCCTATCTCTCTAAAATAACCATCATCCTTTCCAACCCACTTAAGTTTTTTGCCAAACCAAAAACGTAGAGGCATCATAGGTACCTGTATCTTAAAGCCAAAACCGTAGGAATATCTAAAATACGACATTAACTTAACCTTTGATATATCTCTGATATCGTATAGCTTCTTTTCCTTAGTATGTATATCTTCTACCTGTTTATCTTCGTCAATTATTGTCATTAATGACTCACTCAGATTCTTCTCCCAGAATTTATCAGTCCAGAGAGATCCTGCATCAAAGAAGAAGGCAATCCATAACATCTGTGGATGTACAGGCAATCTAAATTCTACACCATATAAGATCCTATGAAACAATCCCTCTTGCCATGAATCTTGAAAATCAGTATAATTCCAACCTCTTAGAGTTTCTGGACCTCCAATTTCAAGTCTTTCACCAACCCCAAGCCATTCATTGTCCTCTCTTGGCTGCATCTTCTCAACCCTTTTTCTTTGGAATGGAGGAGTTATAAAAGAAGAATTAAAACGAAACTCAAATACACAAGGATGAGTCTTTAATAATGGAAGATGAAATGGAGAATAATAATAATAGAGATCAGGAGAATATTTAATAAAATGTTCATCTCCTCTTATAATATAACCTCCAGTAAAGGAAGCAGAGAGCTCCGCTCTCCATCCCTTAGTAGGATTCATGAAATTATCCTTTGAATCACGATATGTGTAAAGTGTTATTGTCCGTTTCTGTTGTAGTCCCAGTGCTTTTTCCAAAAAGACTTCATCAGGACAGTTCCCTGAAGGAAACAGTATATTCTTGAATGAATGCCTCCATATAGATCCTATACCGTAATAGTACCAGAATCTATAACTTAACCCAAAGGAATAACCAAGAGCCTGCCTTTGATATTCTGCTGACTCCCCAGTTGAGAAGATCGAATTAGGATATAATTTATAAAGTTCATAAAAAATAGATGCTGTAAAACTTATAGGATAATCGAAAAGCCATGGTTCCTTGAAGCTTAATGTAACAGCGCTTTTTTTTGGGCCATATTCAAATCTTACACCAACCCTTTGGCCATTTCCCATGAGATTATTTTCCCCAACGTCAGCAAAAATTGAAAATTTAGTACGAGTACTATATCCACCTCCCAGAGATATTGTTCCAGTTGGTTGTTCCTCAACATCTATAATCAAATTCATATAGCCTTCACGGCTTCCGGGTCTGATGTCAAAATTTACCTGCTTGAAAAAACCTAAATTAAAAATCCTTTCTCTTGAGAGTTGTATTTTTGAAGAATTAAATAATTCACCTTCCTTTACTATCAATTCCCTTCTAATGACTTTATCTTTAGTCTTCTTATTTCCCTTAATTATTATATTTTCAATATATGCCTGAGAGCCTTCTCTGATATGAAAATCAACACTGACGAATTTTCTGGTCTCTTTTTTACCATTTACCTCTACTTCACGTTCCTCAACAGTTCTTTTTGGTATAACTCGTGCAAATATATACCCTTTTGTGGCATACCTGAAACTAATCATATGCCTATCCTTTTGGAAAAGGGTGTCATTAAAGATATTTCCGGTTTGCCTCTGTTCAAAACTATCATGAAACACATCGGTTTTAATAACTTTATTCCCCTGAACTGAATATTTGCCAAAATAGTACTTTTCTCCCTCAATAACCTTAAGGGTTATAAATATTGCCCTTTCCTCCATCTCTTCAGGGTCTTTCCATTCATATTCTACTTTATCCTCAACAATATCAGCATCAAGGTATCCATTTTCCTTATAGTATGCTATTACCTTTCCCTTATCCTGTTCATATATATCCTGCTTAAAGGTGCCATCACTGAACCACTCATCTTCCTTTGTTTCCATTATATCAAGAAGATCTTCTGATAGGATTTTCCTTGTCCCGAGAATCGAGATCTTTTCGACCTTAATCTCTTCTCCTTCATCTATAATATAAACAACATCTAC
>JAXHTB010000116.1:0-10148 GCA_034190185.1 Spirochaetota bacterium
CGTATATTGAGGTTACGTCGTATGTCAGTATGGCTAAACTTATACTGAATTATGACATTTAATGTTGAATGAAAATCTATTAAGCCATCTATAACCTATATTATTTTACAATAACTTGCAATCCCATAAATTTTACCTATTCAATATCACTGTGAATAACTAATATAACAACTTTTCAGCAAGCGGAGGAGTTTTATTAATAATCATATTTCAATAATTGTACCTACCTATCAAGAAGCAGAGAATATATCTATACTTTCTGAAAAAATTGATAATGCATTGAGCAGAGAGAATTATTCATACGAGATTGTTATTGTAGATGATGACTCAAATGATGGCACACAAGAATCTGTAGATAAAATTAAGAAAAAGTATAATATAAATCTGATAATAAGAAGAAATATCAGGGGGTTATCCTCGGCTGTAATTGAAGGCTTTAGGCATGCTGCCGGAGAAATTATTGTAGTGATGGATGCTGATCTAAGCCATCCTGCGGAAAAGATAATTCAATTGGTTGAACCGATATTAAATGATAATGCTGAATTTGTTATAGGAAGTCGTTTTGTCAAGGGAGGATCAGCCCCTCATTTTAATATATATCGCAAATTAAATGCGTCAATTTCCAGAATGCTTGCGCGTCCTTTTACAAAAGTCAAGGATCCAATGGCAGGTTTTTTTGCTTTTCCAAGGAAGATACTAAAATCGGATATTGATCTAAATCCACAGGGATTCAAGATTGGACTTGAGCTTATAGTAAAGGCAGCACCGCAAAAAATCGTTGAAATCCCAATTGAATTTCAGGAACGACTGCATGGGAAAAGCAAGCTGTCATTAAAAGAGCAGATAAATTACATCATTCATATTAAAAGATTGTATCAGCATAAATACAGGATCCAATCTGAATTTTTTCTCTTTTCAATAATAGGTGGCACAGGTGTTGTTGTTGATCTGAGTTTGGTATATATAGCAAAAGAGATTCTTTCTATGGAATTTCGATTAGCAAGAACTGTTGGTTTTGTTATTGCTTTGACATCAAATTTTCTTCTTAACAGGCGATTTACATTTAAAAATATCTTAATGCAGAATTTTGTAAGGCAATATATACTATTTTTCGCTGTTTGTCTTGCTGGACTTTTAATTAACTGGTTGGTCTCTGTATATTTGTATGAAAATGTTGATTTTTTTTACAATCATTATCTAATAGCATCACTGCTTGGGATACTTGGAGGAACTTTTAACAACTTCATAGGTTGTAAAATGTTTGTATTTAAAAAATAAGGGGATGATCAAAAAACCTGCTCAAATTATTATGGACCATTCATTGAATTAGATAGCTTTTTCAAGAACTTATCGTTCTTAATAATGTCCATAAATATCGGTGCGATAAGTTCTCTATAACCAGTTTTGTCCATCTCATTACTCCTGATGTGATCTGCAAATTTTTCCAGGTATGATCTTGCTGAGCTGAATTCAGAATTCTTTGCCTTGATCCGCGCCATCTTGAAAAGGGAAATACTTCTATCCCTGAAAGAAATTCTGGACTTGAGAATTGACAATAGAACTGCCTCAGCTCTTTTATCCCTTCCTTTTTCCTCTAGATACACAGCTATTCGAAGTTTATTTGTGATGCCATAAGGCTTGTCCTTTTTGTATAGATATTCATCAGCTTTTAATTCATCTAAGAGAGACTTTTTTTTATGGCAGTTTTTCTTTATTTTTCTTATCAATCGCTGAAACAGAACAGTATCTTTTAGCTGATTGAATACAGGGTCCTTTTTGAGCAAGGTTGTTGAACAAAATCCTTTATTAATAGCGCGTAAAATGTACTTTTCCCCATCTTTCATATCGCGATGTTTCAGAAAATAGACAGCTTTTTCATAGTCTACCCAGTAATTCATTTTTGACATCTTAGTAGTATTCAATAATTTTAGATATTTTGAGGAATTAGTCTTTCTGTACAGATTAAGAAGATAGGTGAATGCTAAATCTTCACCGTAAAGAAGCGCTTTTTTATAATATATTTCAGCCTGCCTGTATCTTTTTTCATACTCCTGAATCAGTCCATAATTGAGGTATGACCTATTTCTTAAAATAGGATTATTGAACTGTTTCTTTAATAGTTTCTTAGCCTTTCGAGGTTTATAATTGAAGTATAATTGGAAAATATCCAAAAATGGGTTATTATTATCAAAGTTGTTATGGCTGAATATATGGTGATGACTGTTAAGGGATACAAAAGAAAACAGAATTAATAATATTATTATTATTTTCTTTCGAGAAGTTGTATTAAACAATGATCTTTTAAATGTCATAAGTAATCTGCATCTTGTTAATTTATAAATTAATATATTTAATTTACCTTTTCGACACAATTATTTTTTATTAATTTTATAATTCTTTCACAGCATTCGCTGTCAGTATCAAACTTTATTCTAATACTAAAAAAATCTTGCAATTATTTAAATATATGCTCTTGATTTTTAAATATTATTGAGTATATGATGAGAATAGAATTTTTTTCATCTTTGAGAATAAAGTTAAGAATAGAAATGGATAATAGATTAACTGAAAGTAAAATAAAATTATTACAGAAAACCAGCCTCTTTTCTATGTTAAAAATAAAGGAATTGAATGAGGTGGCAAAATATGGCATATTTTCGAATTACAAAAAAGGTGAAATAATTATTAAAGAAGGTAGTTGGGAGAAGGGGCTATATATTGTTGAGGATGGTGAAGTAATAATTACAAAAAATATTGACACAGGGAAAGAGATAAATCTTGCAAGCTTCATTCCGGGTGAGTGGTTCGGGGAGATGGATGTATTAAAAAATGCCCCAAATAGTGTAAACGCAATTGCAGACAAGGATACAAGAATGCTAGTTTTCCCTACTAACGAGGAGATTATCCAGAATATATTTCAAGAATACCCTGAGATTACTGCTAAGATATTACATAAACTCCTTGCTGTTTTTGCTAAAAGAATACGCAGCACTAATAAGTTAATATCTGATAAATCGCCGTGGATTCGGGATCTTAGAAGACAGCTATATAGTGATCAGCTTACAGGGCTTTTTAATCGATCCTTCTTAGAAGAGGATTTAATAACCCTTCTGCCCAAATATGGAGAAAATACCAGTATAATTATAATAAAACCGGATAATTTCAAAGAGGTTAACGATATGTTCGGACATGAAGCAGGTGATAAAACTCTAAGGTTAATGGCAATTTTTGTTCAATCAATATTAAGAAATGAAGACATCGCAGTTAGATATAGAGGTGATGAATTTGCTGTAGTTCTGCCTGATACTGGAGGAAAAGTTGCATTTGAGATAGCAGAGGAGATCAGATCGACATTAAATGAAATAGATTTAAGACATATAACCGGCAATGATGATTTCAGAATAACAGTTAGCATTGGGATCGCAGTTTATCCAGATAATGCTGTTGATAGCGCTTCGATTATTAAAATGGCTTATGAAACAATGTTCAAGGCGAGAGATAGCGGAGGGAATCGCGTCTTATTTGTAAACAGTGACAAAAGTTTTGGCGCTTGATATCGGTAATCTGGTGTTACAATGATCGGCGCATATAAAATGCTAATATATAATAGAACAATATTATCCATATCTACTGAATAGCGGCTATCAGTTTACTATCACATTATAATTGATTATTTGTAATTAAAAAAGGAATAAAGATGATAAATATTGTTGATTTTTTACATCAAGTGGATATTTTTTCGTTGCTTTCAACTAATGAGATTCATCAGATTATAAAAAGTCTGCGTTTTATAAATATTGATAAAGAGGAAATATTATTTAATGAAGGTGATGAAGGTAACGAGCTTTTCATAGTCAAATCGGGTAAAATTGCAAGCTATGTGGTACTTCCAAACGGTAACAGGAGAGAAATCGCAGAATTTACACAGGGTGATTTTTTTGGCGAAATGTCGATCTTTGAGAATGCTTCACGATCTGCTACCTGTTATTCAAAAGAGAAGAGCTTGCTTATATCTCTACATGAGAGAAATTTCTTTGAGCTTATTCTCTATTATCCAGAGATCGCAATAAAGATAATGTATAGGATGCTAAATATTACTGCAGAGCGTTTACAGGAAAAAAGTAAATTTCTTTCAGATATGGTTCAATGGGGGGAAAAGGCAAGAAAAAGAGCAATTACTGATGACCTTACAGGTATTTATAACAGACGTTACTTGGACTACGCATTGAATGATATATTTGATAAAGCTAAAAGCAGCAATAGTCCATTATCAATGATAATGCTTGATATAGATCATCTAAAAAAAATATGTGATAGATATGCTCAGGAACAGGTGAATGAAATTATTCTTGAGGTTGTAAACGTCATAAAAAAATATTTGCGTGAAAAGGATATATTTGCAAGATATGGTGGAGATGAATTTACTATACTCCTGCCTGACACCAATCTGGACAAGGCTAGAATTATTGGTGAAAATATCTGTAGAGCTGTTGAGGTAATCATGCTGCCTGATCATAGCGAAAATAATGGAATCGAAAATGTAACTGTTAGTCAGGGGATTGCTTCATATCCTGAAGATGTTCAGGATATTAATGAACTTAGTAAGGCAGCAGATCAGTCATTATATGAAGCAAAGAGAGAAGGAAGAAATTGTGTAATCTGTTATAGCAATAATTTAGCTTTATAATCCTTATTAGTATCATCCCTTTACATAAGTATCCTAAACTAATATCAGATAATATAAAAATTAACCTGTATCATCTGAAGATGATCACATAATAGTAGGCAATAGCTATTTAATATTAATCACAGAGCAGATACCACCTGTTCCATCAGATGCAGATTTATCATTGTAATAGTCAACCACCCACTTCCCATCAATAACAAATTTGTAACGGAATAAACCGATATTTATTCTTTTTTGCAATCTCCAAATCCCATCCCTGCCCTTTATCATATTATCATTTTCAGGATTCCAATTATTAAAATCACCCACAAGGGAAATGAAGCTGGCATTAGGATTATAAACTCTGAATTCTACCATATTACTTGTTATATGTCTATATGAGATCCTCCTCCCTTCTATTATATTTATAGGTTTGATGAGTGACACATAAGATCCATTCTTATCATTTTCCTTGAAGTTGTTTTTAGGATCCAGAGTCCATATCCCATTAACAACAAATTTATAGCTTACAGGTTCTGTACATTTCGATTCTTCTAAGAAGAAATACCATACACCATGCTTACCCTTTTCCATATGTATCTCATTCCAACCTGAAAAACTGCCTGCAATTCTAACCTCTTTTGCCTTTCTATTCTTATATGACACAAGTATACCCTTCTCAATTACGACCCTATTGTTGACGGTATTATCCGTTTTGGTAATTTTAATTTGTACAGGCGCATTAGAATTCTTCAGGAACCTAAGACTATAGAAGGAGCTTAAACTTATATTCTTTTCAATGGGAGTAGAACCGATTAAGAGAATAGCAACTATTGGAATAATTCCTCTATATTTTCCAGACATTAATTCAACCCTTTTATTAATCCAAAATCTCAAGGAAAAATATATTGTTTATAATAAATTTAGTGATATATTATTTATGTCGATAACAATAGAGTAAATATTTACTCAAAAATTGATTGATTTTCTGATACATTATGTATTATGTAACATTAAGAACACAATATTTTTACATTATGAGTTAATATCAGCCTTATAATATTTATTTTGAACTAATAAGAATTGATAAATATTAACTCAAATATCTCTTCTATCACTATGAATAGTGATTTACTAAATTGAAGTATTGAGAATTTAAATAAATAAGTTATATAAATGGCAGATTCTGAAGAGAAAATAGAATATTCACCTGAGGAACTTCAAGAGATTGAAAGGATTACAGGACTAATTCCTGACAATTGGCAGAAGATTGTATATTCTACTGAGACAAGTGGAGAACCGAAACTGCCGTTAGAACATTCACTTGAAGATGATGCAGGATATTATGAAGAGGAAGAAACGGGATTTCCAGAAGGACCTTTTATAGAACGAGTTGATGAGGAATCATCTGATTTTTTGGATTCTGAGGTAAAGATTGAATCTCCTGCTGAGGAGTCCCTTGAATCAACAATAGAAGATTTAGAAGAACTTACTAGCTTTCTCGAACCTGAGGATAAGGCAGAACCTCTTGATGAGGAAGCTCCTGAGCTAAAGGAAGTGATGGCACAGGAAATAGATGAACCCTCTTCCCTGCCCGAAGCAGATGTTGTAGAGGAATCGATGCAAGAAGAACCTGTGTCGTTTTCTAAAGGAGAAGATGATGATATCATCGATATATCCGATATTATTGAAGATATTGAAGAACCCTCTGATATAGAATCTATTGAATTGGCAGAATTTGAAGAGGAGGATACTGAAGAATTTCCTCCTCTTATTGAAGATGAGTTAATCGAAGCAATAGATGATAGTATTGAACCTTCCGAAGTTCCACCTGCCGAGGAAACCCCAATTGAAGAACCAGTTTCCAGAGAAGAACTTGAAGATATAGATTTCTCAAATCTTGGAGAGGATGATTTATCTTTAGATGATGATAAAAAGATATCTACACTGGAAGAATTAGATAGTTTAAATCTGGATGAAGAAGAGCCGATCGATATTCAGGCTGAGGAAACTATTGACGTCATTGGTGATGAAGAGCAACAACTGCCTGATGACATTGATGCTGGAGATGATATCCCCGAAATTCAACTTGATGAAATTACAGAGGAGGATGATTCTGTAACAGAGTTGGCTAATGGTGATATAGTATTTTTAGATGAAGATGAATCATCTCTGGATGGTACTGGGGAGAAAGTTGCTGAACCTGATGGTGAATCTGATGAATCTATTGAAGAGAGTGAGGAAGGAATATCAGAAGAAGAGGATAGTATTGAACTGTCAGATAAGGAACTAAAAAAACTAAAGACATCAATTCTCATTTTCCATCCCAATATCAGAAAGATAATCAAAGAAACCATCCTTGAAGACAAACTTCCTAACAGTGAAATAAGACAACTTGTTGACATGATTCTGTCAGGGAAGAAGGAACAAGAGATCAAAGACTTTTTGAAGAAGAAACTCAAAAAGGATATTGATATCATTGATGAGGAAAAACGAAGGGTAATAACCTCAAGGTCTCAATATACACTAGAGGGACAGGAACGACAAAAACGACTTGTTAAGTTAACTAAGATCATCGGGATAGCTGCAATAACTGCTTTAATATTAACTGTTTTATCCTATCAATATATTTATAAACCGATAATGGCTAAAAGATATATTAGCGAAGGTGTAGCCCTTATAAGAGAAGAAGGAGACCCTGTCACTAAGAAAACAAAGGATTACAAGCAGGCTGAAATACTTTTTAAAGATGTTGATGAAAATTATATAAATGATTACATCAAGGGTTATAACCTTTACTCTAGAGCCTATTTTGATAAGAAAGAATATGATCTTTCTTTACTTAAATTGAATAAGGCTTATGAAATTGACAAAACAGATATAGATACACTTAATAATCTTGGCAGATTCTACTCCAGAATCCCGAAAAATTATTTTAATAGAATAAGAGACCAGATATCAAAATTATATAAAATTAAAGAATCCGCTACACAAAGAGACTGGGCACAGGTGGATCTTGCGATTAATTTTTATCAAAAGGCACTTAATATCGATCCTGAAAATATTACAGCTTTACTCGGTATTGGAAATGCTTATCATTATCAGGGGAAATATCTTAAAGCCCGAGAGTATTACCAGAGTATTCTTGAAGTAAAGAGTGATTCTATTGTTGGTTTTTCAGGGCTTCTCAATCTGTATATTGATAGAGATAATTTCCAAAAGGTATTAGCAGTTAATTCTTATCTTCGAGGCAAGGAGATGCTTTCGAGAATGCCGTCTCCCCTTCTTGGTAAACTTGCAGAGTATTATTTAAGCAAGAAGAGGACAGATAAAAAAAATATTAGAATTGATTATGGAATTCAATCTCCACAAATTAAGGATATAAACGATAATCCCTTTCCAGCAGTAAGGAATGTGCTTAAAGCTTTGAAGATAAGAGATTCTCGTTATCCACCGCTTTTTCTTCACCAGGCAAGACTTAACAGAGAACTCAAGAATCTTGCTCTTATGAAAAGAAATCTACAAAATGCTATTGATTTAGAACCGGACTATTATGAGGCATTGCATTTACTTGGTGAATATCATTTTAGTATAAAGGAACCAGTAAAAGCATATAAATATTTTAACAGAGCATTAAGGGCAAAGCTAAATCCGCCGGATTTCACCTTTGATGATTTTTATGTTGAAACTGAGAGCATTGGCAAGACCTACTCTATGATCGGGAGCATATTTTACTACTTCTTTGACAAAGTCAGGTACAGGTTCGGTGATGAATTGGAGGAGGATGAAGCAGATCAAGAGGGTGATAGATTGGCAAATTTCGAGATTGCCCAGGAGAAATATGAGAAGGCGCTCAATGAAGAATACCAATCACAAGAACTTTACTACAATCTGGGAAGAATCTACTATATGAAGGGACAATACGAAAAGGCTTTAAGGACATGGCTTCATCTATACGAAGACTTTGCAACTCAACCAGATTTAATGTTCGGTATTGGCAATGCATTCTATCATCTTAATAACCTGGAAGCAAGCAAGGGAGAATATCTAAAAATAATTTCTGCGTTTGAGCACAAGGCTGAAACAACTAAACGGATCATTCCGGAAAAGAAGCAGCATATTATAATATTTCAAACCCTTTCATCAGCCTACAATAACCTTGGCTCAGTTTATCAGGTCCAGAACAATGAAGCTAAGAGCAATATAAGTTATTGGAAATCTATAGATTATGCAAAAAGAATTAACAGGGAAAATGAATTTGCAAGGGTAAACCTTGCCCGCTCCTTTAAGCCAAGAAGGACTAGGATTATGCCGATTTTAGATGAAAACATCCCCTTTAGCATCGATTTCTATCATAAAGATTTTAGATAAACTCAGTGTTACAGTTTTTTTGTTGAATATCAAAGCAATAATAATTGTTCATTCACAATTGATAAATATTAGTAGAAAAATTTTTTTATGAGAGAATACTATCTAAAGATATCGTAAAGTTTACCCTAGGGAGTTGGTCCTAATCATTTATTATTTCTTTTACATCTGATTCTTAATCGTTTTGGGTTATGGATTGTCCCTCTAAAGGAGCTGGAAAATTTTCAATTCTTCCATTATCAGTATTTAACCTATTCTCTTCATCTAATTTAAAAAAATCTATATGTTTTTCCAGAGATTCCGTCTGAGAGAAGACTTCCTCAGATGATGAAGCAATCTCTTCAGCGCCTGCTGCGACTGATTGAGTAAGCTCATTAACTTGATTTACAGTATTAACCATTTCCTGATTATTGATCGTCTGTTCACTTGTTGCCATAGAGATACTGTCTGCCATTTCCATCACTCTTTTTGTATCGGAAACTACTTTTTCACTCGATTCAGCCTGTTTTTTTGATGATTCTGCAATGTTTCTCACTAATTCATTTGTCTTTTTAATCGTTTCAATAATATTAGTTAAAGATTCGGATGTGGCAACAACATAATCTTTTCCTTTTTCTACCTCTGCCTGCCCTGTCTTCACAAGTGTTGTTATATTTTTAGCACTATTTGCTGTCTCTTCAGCTAGTTTACTTATTTCATCTGCAACAACTGCAAATCCTCTTCCATGTTCTCCAGCTCTTGCAGCCTCAATAGCTGCATTAAGGGCAAGTAGATTCACCTGATCCGAAATATCGCTTATTAATCCAACGATCTCTGCTATCTTTTGAGTGCTTGATTCGATGTTGTTCATACCTTCAATTGTATTCTGCATCAGTTCATTCCCTTTTTGAGCCTCAGTGTTTGTATTATTTGCCATATCAAGAGCATCATTAGCAAAGGATTCAACTTTGCTAATAACATGTTTTAAATCATTCATTGATTTATATGTATTTGTTGCCAAATTCGACTGCTCTTTTGAATTGTTAGTAATCTGTTCAATAGAGCTTGAAATCTCTTCAAGTGAAGCAGAGGCCTCTTCAAGTGCAGCAGCCTGTCCCTGTGCACTCTGAGCAAG
>JAXHTB010000117.1:0-10000 GCA_034190185.1 Spirochaetota bacterium
TGGAATTTCCACCTCCTTTTTGGCTTTATTTTTAAAAACATTGCAAGAAAAAAATATGATTTATGCAATCGATTGATTACTTAAAAATAATGCTATATTATCTGTTAAGTTTATCACTTTGTGATGAATTATTTCATATTGATACAATAATCCTAAATCACACAATTTTGAGGAAATTGCCAATATCTCACATTTTTTCATATACAGCAAACGGGATTACCCTCTCATAAAATGAATTTCCTCCATGAGTAAATCTGGGTTTATCCTTCTCTCCATAGAGTTTATGCTCTATGAATCCATGATCAGCGGTTAAATATATTTTCCTGTCACCTGGAATATTGTTCAGCAATGGTATGAATACCTGATCACAGAAAAGCAAAACCTCTTCGGAAAGGCTAACAATTCCCTGTTTTGTAGAATGAATCTTCTCATCGAATATTGGAAATGAGATAATAATACCTATATCATCAATATCAGAAATAAGGTTCCAGAATTCTTCCCTTCTATAATCCCTTTCAGCAGCGTTAATGAACATCCACTTCCTGCCGGATAAATCAAATTCCATACCGTTTACAAGTTCTATTCCAGGAAAGAGATGCTGCCTGAATGTAAGAGTGTCAGATGGGTAGGGAGATAAAATAAAACTTCTTTTTTCAGTTTTTAAAACCGACCTTTCATTTAGATAATTATGCAAACTAATGAAGAGATCAGCCCTCAATGAATCAAAGATGAAGAGTACAGGTTTGCTATGATAAATAAGATTCAGCAAATACCTGGCATTAATATCATCTTCCTTTTCCCATGTTTCAATGTTCTTATTAAAATATTCATTGCAGTCCCTAAGTATTTCAGACTCAAGCTTTGTCATATTGTTTGTAATTAGATCTATCAGTATATTGTTATTAAGCGATATCCATTGAATTTTTTCAAGCTGTAAGAGCGACTCAAAAGATCTGAAGAAATAGTTTGAGTTAAATTGGTCCTTTCTGCCGCTTTCCCTGTAATATCTGTTTATCATATCATTAAGTTCAATGAAGTTGGAGAGAATCCCTGAATATGGCGAATTGTCAAAGCGTATAACCTTTTTGAGATCGTTTGTTATCTTTATCTCCTCCTTTAAAAATAGCTCAAGGATCCTTTGTCTTATAGTTCTAAAACTTAAAGAGGATTCAAAAAGTTCCGAGAGCTCTTCAGGCTTCATCTCGCTAATTGATAATAGTTTAATTACCTCAGAGAGAATATCCTGGGACAAAAATTCTTCAAAGTCTATATACTTGGTATCGATACTTTTACATAATTCAATAGAGCTGGAGATATCGTCATAAGAAAGATCTATAAACAACACCTTCTTTATAATATCAAAATACCTTGCCTCTGCCACAGGATAAAGCAGCCAGGCAAGTGAGAATGCCTTAAGTCTCATGTTTTCATCATCGATATTAACTACTCTACTTATCTCATCCATCAAGATTACAGGGAGGGTTGGTTTTCCCCCATTTTTTCCAAAGCCCTGAATCTCATAGATTATTTCATTACTTTCATCTTCAACATCTTGCATCAGCCAATTAGTTATTATTTTTAAAAGATCATTTTTCCTAAATCGTCTGCCAAATATTGAGTTGTAGAGTTTTTGTATCTCTCTTTTAATTATCTTAACATTTCCGGAAAGAGCTCTATTAATAAGGTTTACAGTTTCTGGATTTGCTATTCTTAAAAGATCGTTATCTGAAATTCGCTCAGGATTAATTTCAACGATCTCTTTTAAAATATTTCTGTCATCATTTTCCCCTGTCGCAAGAAGTGCGCCCATAAAATTTAAAATCTTCTCTTTATTCAGGGGATTGTTTATTGACATTAGATACTGCTTTATACCTCTCTTCATCAGTCTAAAAATCTCATCTACATCAATATGCATCTCATCTCTTCTAAGCTTGCATTCGCAATAAGGTTTCATATCGAGTTCATTGGAAACAGATCTTCTGCATAAAGAGGATTGGGCCGACATTATAATTGTATCTATCCTAATCAGATCATCCTCAACTGATATGGTATCTATATCTGCAAGATTAGAAAGTATCCTGTAGGCTGGTGTCAGTTTCAATCGATCAAGCTCATCAATAATTTCTGTGGAATGGATCTCCCTGTGTGCCTTCAGATAATGATTCTTGTATTTCTCCTTAAATTCAGCAAACCTATCAGTAAGATTCCCGACACGGGAATCGATTATAAGTGATTCAATATCCTTAAATAGCTTAAGAATTGAAAAAAGCTCACTCTTAAGCTGATCGCTCTCACTGATATATATATCAGGATATGTAAGATAACCGTAAATAAAAATCACACGATCAATATCGTTTGCAAGGAATAATCTAAATCTCTTGTCAATCTCAAGATCTTCAAGGAGAAATGATTCAACGCCCATTGCCTCAAGGAGTCTGTCAAGTCCCTCCTTAGATTGTTTGCTGATCCTTATATTTGAGATAAATCCTATAAGCCTTTCGTAAGACTCTCCTATGGTATCGAGAGGATTTTCCTTAAAGAGGGGATAGCTCTTAAGCTGGTTAAGGCTTTCCCATGTCCTTCTTAAACCATCTTCCTCAAGCCTTTTATATTCAATCAGCTTTTCCCATATACTTCTCTGAGTCTGCAGATGAATATTCTTAGCGTTGAGACCATCAGTAAATGGCTCCAACAGGGAATATCTTTCAATAAAGAGTGAAGAAAGCCCTTCCCCTGTTTTAATGTTATCTGAAGATGTTATAGCCTTTAAGTCAAGCCTCTCAGGTCTTAGTGAACGCCCCTTCTTTTCGATCGTTATAAATCCAGAATAGGCCATGCAGAATAGATATAGAGAAAATAACTGCATCTGAATCCCAAATTTTCCTTTTCTAAATAGAAGGTAGAGATCATAGAATGATACATTTTTCTGCTCAATCTCAAAAAGAAGATCTTTGAGAAATGTATTCTTAGAAGGATCTGGGGCTATCCTGTAGATATTTTGCGTGATCTTGATTAGTCCACTGTTCCTAAAAAGAGCATCTACAGCGTTTTTTATGGCTATGCTACCTTCAAAATTAAAATCCACCTCGCCACGTTCCCTAAAAATAGATATGATCTGATTGTATGTTTCAACTGACGAAATCTCAATGGAAGGCATGATTCGAGAGTGCGTTGGGAAAGTCTTTTTTAAAAGATCCCTTACCATCAACTCTGCTGTTTTTTCAAATGCTCCTGTAAGCAGAGCATCATTTTGAATTATTTCTCCATCACTCATACTTAACAGGTTACCCGAAGAATAAAGGTCTCTTACAATTCTAAATGCTTTAACCTCCTCCTCCTGAACAATTTCTGATATTATATTCTTACTTTTCTGACTTCCATAGTCCTTTTCAAAAACCATCAATTTTGCATAAGCATTAAGAAGCAGATTTATTTCTGAATCCGATGGTATGCGTGGTTTCCAGAAGACAATATTTTCTCCAAAAACATAACCTACCTTAAAGATCAAATTAGAAAACGCCTTCTCCTCTCCCTCTTCGGAAACCGGGAATCCAATTATTATGGCAAAATCGCTCTCACTTGTATAAAGCTCTTTCTTTATATTCTCAACTTCTTCTTCTAAAATCTTTACTATGCTTTTAAGATAAACAAGTCCTTGTCTAAATGTATTTTCGAACAGGATATTCACACTTCCCTCATCTCCCTTAAAAGAGGCAAGAGGTAGTTCCTTCTGCTTCATACTCGAGATAAAATACCAGAGAGCCTGTTTTTTGATATTTACATTCTTAGAAATATACTGACGCACCCTGCTCTCGAACAAGGCTACAGGACTTTCTTCGAACTGCAAAAAAAATCTATCCTTCTCTGATGATGCCCCCCTTTTAACACCAAGAAAAGGACACCTTAACTCCATCTCTTTAAGAATTTTATCTCTTATAAAAATATAATTATAATCAGGATCAAGCTCAAATCTCGCCTCCATCAGAAGATTTGCAAGTTCAACTGCTGTGGGACTTTCCATTCCTGGCAGGATCTGGAAAAGCAGTATCAGCTTAATAGTTCTAAAGGCAAGAAGCCTATCCGACTCATTTTCAAAAATTGTTGGTATATCTTTTTCGAATCTAGAATATATTGAGCTCATGATCTTATTATGCTCAATACTCTCATCAAGGTTATTTCTGAAATGATCCACAATGCGATCAGGATACAGGAGTGTATCGCTGCTCTCTTCCATAATACCGGGTATGCCTCGAACCTTGTCTCCTTTGATCTCTGAATATATAAAATCAACCATGCCGCGAGTTTTTGAAAATATACCGGTTATCCCTTCAAGCATCTTAAATGTTGCAGGATGCACTGGATAGATCGCCCTGAAATCCTCCTTGGATATCTCCCATTCAGGAAAGGAGTCAATTAGTGAAAAATAAACATCATCGATGTAGGAAAGAGATTCTAGTTTCTTTATAAGTAGTCTCTTTTCAACAAGCTCTCTTAGATGAACAGATGTCAAATTGATTCTAACAGGATAGCGATCCTTTATACGATTAAGGCCGTCTGTGGATACCTCTGCCACCTCTTCAATAGATTCCTGCATTGAAAGCACAAGTCTCATTTTTATCTCTTTTGCCTTTTCACCAAGGAACTGAATAAAACGGATATCCTCTGAAACAAGGTCCCCCCTGTTTCTCGCCCTTAAAAATTCCGAAAGCTCATCAATTAATAGAAAAATCCCACCATTATATTTTTCCTCTAGCAAATCATCAATATTATTAAATATATCCTGATAGTCATAGAAGGGTCTGAATGGGATATCCCTTTCTTTTAAAAAATTTAATATATTGACAGATCGTTCTGAAGCTGAAAGTTTGTTAAACTCACTAATATCCTTAGAATTAAGATAGGAATGGAACTGTGATGCTACATTAGGATAGATAATTTCTTCAAAATCTTTTGAAATTCTATCTGCATCCCAAACAGATCCAGCTATCCCCTCTTTTTGAAAGATTGCGGATATTCTTTCAGTAACAATATCCGCAAGGCTGTTTGTTATGGGATAGTCTGTTAAAGTAATAGATACAGGCAATATCCTGTCATCTAATAGATCCCTTTTAAAGGATGCAAGCTCAGGATTTGATTTTTTAAGATCATCAATTATATAAGGATATCGGAAAAGAGCGCCTAAGAATGCAAGGAAGTGACTTTTGCCAGATCCGTAATTGCCCTTTAAGAGGAATCCGCATCCCTCTCTCCTTTGCACTGTAAATAGAACAGACTCCAGCGCATTGAGGATATCCTTAGTTATGACAAAGGAGTGCACTATGCTTTTATGAAGTTCATCCTCATCCATTGCATCAATAGTAGAAACCTGTATTACTGTCTCAACGTCAGGTAGATCCACTAACTCATTTATTTTCCTCATCTATGATCTCTTTCCCAAGCTTCTTGATTTTACCCCATAGCTTTCTATACTGTCCCGATCCTTCAGCAAGTTGTGTCATTCGTTCTGCTAACTGATTTTTGTCATCAATATCTTTTGCAGATGCGATTATTGTCGAAAGGAAGATGTTATCAGTAAAATTTGAATCTGATAAAGCAATAAATATCTTAAATGCATTTTTATAATCTTTCATCTTATAATACAGATAGGCAAGCCCTTTTCGGTTAAATTCGCTATCATCAATAGATATTAATTTTTTAAAAACCTTAAGTGCATTATCAAATTTCCCATCCTTTTTCAACCGATCAGCCAGAAGTTTTAAAAGAAAAGGATTTTCTTCATTAGAAAGATCAATGATCTCTTCAATATTTGAAGAATTTAGATTCTTTTCCTTAAGTCTTAGTGATATCTTCTGAGAGTAAAAATACTTATTATCCGGTTCAATTTTCAATGCTCTGTTTATGGACTCTCCAGCGCTTTTAAAATCTTCAAGTTTATCGTATACTTGATAAAGCTGGAAATGACTATCCGCAATTTCCGGAAATTTATCTCTTCCGATCATCGCATATTCCAGGGCTTTTTTAAGATTATTCATAATTATATAGAGTCTAGTGATTCTTTTTATTAAATAATAATCGTTACAATTTTTTTTATAATTTTCCAGATATATTTCCATTGCATCATTAAGGACTCCTCTCTTTACGAGGATATCTCCTTTCTTTTGCAGAGCATAAAAGTTCTCAGGTTCTTTGCTCAATATTAGTTCTATATATTTTTCTGCTTCATCAAACCTTGCCATCTTAATATACAGATCAACAAGATGACCAAACAGAAGCAAATTACTCTGTGTTGTCTTTAATGACTCAAGAAGTATGGCTTCCGCCTCTATGAAGTCTTTTTGTCTTATTAATCCCTTTGCAATCTTTAATGAATCATCTAGGGAAATCATTTTTTATCTCCGTTATAACCGTTCAATTTGCATAATTAATAGATGATTTAAAAATATTCAACAATAATTTCAGCGGCAATCAGTCAAGACATCATATATATTACTCCTCTATATCCATAATAAGAAAATCCCTGAAATCATCAATTCATTTTAAACATTAAGTAAAGATATTATTAGTAGAACTGACAAAAGAGTATTGGAAAGCCATACTCCACTCACTTTGTAATAATACTCCTTATGTATGATAATCATATTTGTTCAGGTAAATTATTCATATAATTATATAATTTTATTTTTATTGACTTTTAGAATCTAATATCCTATAATTTAATTAGATTTATTAAAATATAAAATAAGGAAGAGAAAAATGGCAAAACCACTATTAGGAGAAATATTACTTGAACATGGACAAATTACTGAGGAGCAACTAGAGAAGGCTTTAGAAATTCAAAAAAAAGAAGGTGGTTTAATTGGAATAATACTAACAAATGAAGGATATATAAATGAGCAAGACCTTGTAAAATATTTGGCCATTCAGGCTGAGAGGGTTGTAAAATCAGGTTAGGTGATATCTTTAAATTTAGCAAGTTATGTTCGTTATCAAAATGATGGAATAGTGTTATATTTTTTGAGTAACCTAAAAAAAAATATTATACTAATTTCACCTATAAGGTTTAAAAAAAAAATTAATAACCACAAATAATTATTTCAAACATCCAACAACACTACAATCTTCACCCTTTTCAAAGAGATATTTTGAATCTTAACATTTTTTACAGAGTATTGAATTCTAATAAATATAATATTTCACCTCAACAGAATTTAGAGAAATTACATGGACGTAATTTCTCAAATATTCAACTTGTGGCCTAATAAGTCATGGAGGGCTTATTTTATTTGCTCAAGCCACCCAAATTTATCTTCAAGCTCACCAGTCTGAATTTTTGTTAACCTTTCATACAGATCTGTTATAACAGGACCAGCTTTACTGTCATCTCCAAAGGTAAAATCATTTCCGTTGTAATGAATTCGATGGACAGGAGTTATTACTGCAGCAGTTCCAACTGCACCTACCTCATCAAAATCCTCCAGCTCTTCAATCTTGATCTGTCTTCTTTCTACAGTCATTCCCATATCTTCAGCAATAGCAGCTAAGCTCATATTTGTTATGCTTGGTAAAATTGTATTGGAATGGGGTGTAATATATTTATTTCCAGAAATACCAACAAAGTTTGATGTTGTAAATTCTTCTAAATAGATATTCTCTTTTGGATCAAGATGCAGCACAACAGGATATCCATTACTTTTACCAAACTCGCTTGCCCGAAGTCCTGCTGCATAATTACCGCCTACCTTACAATCCCCCACCCCCTGAGGTGCTGCTCTGTCAAATTGTCTTACAATTATTGCATTTACAGGCTTAAATCCACCCTTATAATAAGGTCCAACTGGTGTTACAAAAATCAGAAATAGGTAATCCTTTGCTGGACCAAGTCCAACCTGTGGACCTATACCAAGTGCAAGCGGCCTTAAATATAGGCTTGCGCCAGTCCCAAAAGGGGGAACATATCTTGCATTATTAGATATAACCCTTTGAACTGCATCTAAAAAAAGTTCTATGGGTATTTGTGGAATATAAATCCGCTCACAACTCAGCTGAAGTCTCTTTGCATTCTCATCAGGACGAAATGCCGCGATCTTACCGTCAACAGTTTCAAAGGCCTTTAAACCCTCAAAAGCCTCTTGGCCATAATGAAGACATGGATCTGCAATATGCATCTGTATATTATCATCAGAAAAAAGTTCGCCATCTGACCATTTACCATCTCTATAAAAATAACGAATATTATAATCGGTTTTTACATAGCCGAAAGGAAGATTCCCCCAATCTAGATCAACTTTCTGCATTGTCTGTGCATTCATAATGAGTTATACTCCATTTACAAGATATTGTATTATAAGAATACAATGTTTATTAAGCAGAAAAAAAAGTCAACAATAAAGAATATTATATATTTTAAAAAATGCCCATATTTCATTTCATTTACTAATTAAAAAAACAACTACTGATTTAGTAAAAAAATCAGAATGAGAACAGATATTCCACACTGACACTGTCTCCAGATTCCCTTGTTGATGCGCTTTCTACTATTCTTTCATCTTGATAAATATATAAAGTAAGTTTATTTTGAGAGGAATCAAGCTTAGTAACAACAGCTTTAAGCTCATCAGGATTCATGTATACCTTATCCCAATTGCCATTTCCATCGTAATATTCTTTCTCCTTTCGGTTTACAGATATCTCAGCGGTCCAATCGCCGAAATACTCAATTATAATCTTGCCTTTTACATCTTCACCATTACAGCTCAGAAAGAGTATTAGGAAAATAAAAATGAATAATTTAATAATTGATAATCTCATTATAATAATAGTGGTTAATGCTGCATTTCCTTGGTATCAGAGGGATAATACAAATTTATTCAGCAAAAATTCAGTTTGCAGGGGATTAAGATCAAACTTCTGACTTGCCTTCTCTATTAGTAAACTCCTGTCCGCATCTGGATCCTCCTTTAGTTCAATGCTGATATAACGAACTGCTTCCTCCATCGGTTTAGTATCCATGTTTTTTCCCTAAGAAGTATCTAATAATACTGATTGACATGAAACTGATTGTTATAATCCTCTCATATTTTCTGGCATAAGAACACTTGAATCACGAGAAGATACAATTCTGTCTATTAAGCCAACAACCTCATCCTTACTCTCAGGAAGCACAGCTCTTATAGGAAGATAGTTTGAAGCATGATTAGATGTAAAAAGACATCTTTCCTTAACATCCATATTCTCAATTATAAGTTTAAGTTCCTCTAATAGCTCAAACTTATCTGGAAGTCTAAATTTACCAGAAAGGAATTCCTTATATAACTCAGTATTAGGACGAATCATAACAGTTAATGCTGAAGCATAATCTGGCGACATATCGCCAAGATGTTTTCCTGTATCTACTGCATGTTCGTGACTAAACTCTGCACCCCCAATACCTAAAAGGACTGTCTGTGATAAAAGAATGTTTGCTGATTTTATCTTTTCTGCGCATTCCCTTTGTTTATGAGGCAGGGCTCCCTTCTTTGTTTTCCGTAAAATAGTTTCATTACCACTTTCAATTCCCTGATATGCAATGCCTAGACCTGCATCTTTCAGTTCCTTAAGCTCATCAAGCGATTTTTTCAATATTGCTTTTGTATTTGCGTATACTCCAATACGTTTAATAGAGGGACTTTTTAAGTTAATATAACTTATGATCTCAAGAAGTTTTTCTGTGGGTAATATAAGCGCATCTCCATCTGCAAGAAATGCCTGTTTAAAGTTAAATCCAGAACTTGAGGCTTCATCAATATCCTGCATGATCTGATTCATATCCTTAATATAAAATTCCCTTCCTGCATAAGCGCCGCAAAAGGTGCACTTGTTATGAGAGCATCCAACAGTAACCTGGATTATCATGCTGTATGCCTCGCTGGGAGGTCGGATAACACGACCTACATAATTCATAATCCCTCCTTAAAATGCTTAGGTTCTTCATCTTGCCAGATCATCTTATGAAGTTGAATGT
>JAXHTB010000118.1:0-9974 GCA_034190185.1 Spirochaetota bacterium
TTATCTTATTGATCTTAAGCTTGCTTCTGGTAATTGCCCCTGCAAGAAGAAAGGTGCCTGCCTCAATTCTATCTGGAATTATAGTATATGTAATTGCCTTTAATCTCTTTACACCCTTGATAATAATTCTTTCTGTGCCTAATCCTTCAATCTTAGCGCCCATTTTCATAAGAAAATTGCCAAGATCTACAATATCAGGCTCCATTGCGCAGTTCTCCAAAATAGTATCCCCTTTTGCAAGAACAGCGCACATCATAATATTGGCGGTTGCGCCTACTGAGACTTTTCTCATTATAAATCTATCTCCAGTAAGTTTTTTTGCTTTAGCCTTTATATAACCGTGTTCAATCTCAATTTTTGCTCCAAGCGCTTCAAATCCTGAAAGATGTATATCAACAGGCCTCTCACCAATAGCGCATCCTCCGGGCAATGAGACCTCTGCCTCACCAACTCTTGCCAACAGGGGACCCATTACATATATCGATGCCCGCATTGTCTTAACAAGGTCGTACGGTACTTCAGCATTTGCAAGAGTATTGACTTTTATCCTTAGCATATTCTTATCTGTATCAAATTCCGACTTTGCGCCAAGATACTCAATAACCTTAAGCATTGTTCTTATATCTACAAGATCAGGTATATTTTTAAGTACAGTTTCTCCTTCAGCCAGAAGGCTTGCCACTATTATAGGAAGCGCAGCATTTTTAGCTCCTGATATTGCAACTTCACCCTCTAAATCGTTTCTGCCTTTGATTTTATAAATATCCAATTCATTATCTCCTTATTCAACTATTAAAATTCTCTAAAATATAGTAATAACAATGCAAAAGCCACTGTTTTTTGATAGTATTCAATAATTTAATTCAAATCATCAATATCATAAAATTACTATCGTTTTATAGCACAATACATTATGTATGCAATCAAAATATTGATTATTTGTGACGAAATCAAATAACATGATCTTCATGGAAACTGTTAGTCTTCTTATTGCTAAATATGAAAAACAATATTATCCTATATTAAATTGATGCTATAAATACTTAATAAAGGAACATGGAGTTAAGCAATCAGGTTTAAAGGGAATTGGCTCTAAAAGAGTTGTATCTGAAATATTGTGCGGGAAAAAGGAATTGAATATTCATCAAATAAAAATCCTGACAAATATATTTTTAATCTCCTTGACAGTTCTTATTTAGGTTTAAGTTAAGTAGAATAATTGTTGACATTTTCCTTTAAAAATCTATATTAAAATATGAGCTTGTTTATAAGACCAACTTCCGATATATTCGTTAAATATCTTTTAGGCTCAGAAAAGAATAAGGACTTATTACTTTCATTTGTAAATGCTGTAATTACAGACTCTCATTTTAACAGAATAATATCAGTTGAGATAAAGAATCCCTTTAATATAAAGGATTGCCCTGTTGATAAAGAATCAATATTAGATGTAAAAGCAACTGATGAAACCGGAAGACAGTATGACATTGAGGTGCAATCAGTAGGGGATGAGAGCTTTAAAATAAGAAGCCTATACTATTGGGCAGAATTGTATTCAAGCCAATTATTCGAGGGTGATATTTATTCAAGGTTAAAACCTGCTGTTTGTATAAATTTATTAAATTTCACCTTATTTCAAGAATTTGATTATTTCCATAGTTGTTTTTTATTAAGAGAGATAAACAATCCTGAATATATTTTAACAGATCATTTAATACTTCATTTTTTAGAGCTTCCCAAATTGAATGATGAAGTAAAGGATGACCATCTAATAAGATGGTTGCTTTATTTTAAGAATGAAGGCACAGGGGAGGATATTATGCAGATATTAATAAAGGACGATGAGACAATTGCAAAAGCACATAAGGAATATGAGCATTTTACCCAAAACGAACAGTTGAGAGATCTTTATGAATCGAGATTGAAGTGGGAAAAAGATTATAATTCAGCTATTTTTGCTGCAAAACAAGAAGGGATAAAAGAAGGGATAAAAGAAGGGAAAGATGAAGGCATAAAGCTAGGTGAATTGCAAGAAAAGCATAATGTGTTAGCCCTTTTATTATCAAAAAAATTTGGATTATCGGATGATGAAGAGGAACTAATAAAGTCAATCAATAATTATGAAAAACTCGACAAAGCAATAAGCGGAATCCTTTTTGCAGAAACTAAAGATAAAATATTAAGCATTTTGAAACAAGATTAGAAATTATAAGATATAGTTTTAATTACAAATATCATCTCTCCATATATTGCATCATACCATAATCTTAATGAGAAAAAGTTTACTCCTACATACCTGCTGTGCTCCATGTATTGCCTACCTGTATGAACTGCTGAGTTCCTCCTATAATGTTATAGCATATTTCTATAATCCGAACATCGCTCCAAAATCAGAATACAAAAAAAGGCTGAATGAGCTAATAGGATTTACTAAAATGAAGGGCTTTGAGCTTAGTATAGGAGAGTACGATGTCACTAAATGGACCAGCTTTGTAAAGCAGTATAGATTTGACGGCGAAAGATCCGAAAGATGCTGGAGGTGTTATGAGTATAGATTGGAAAATACATTCAACTTTGCAAAGAAAAATATGATAGGGATAGTAGGAACAGCACTTTCCATTAGTCCACATAAGGATGCAGGGAAGATAAACAGCATAGGGAAAAAGCTTGAGCATAAATATGGGATAGAATTTCTTGAGGCTGATTTTAAGAAGAAAGACGGATATAAAAAATCTGTGGAATTATCAAAAAAATACGATTTTTACAGACAAGACTTTTGCGGATGTATCTACTCCAAGATGGAGAGAGAGAAGAGATCGCTCTGGCACAAGGAATATCAAAAGAGAAATGAATCGTTTAAATAAAGAGCAGCTTAAAGCATCTTTACCCAATAGCGGGGTCAATCTCGTTGTTGCAGGAGCCGGAACAGGGAAAACCAGCTCTCTTGTGGAAAAGATTAAGAATACAATAACAATAGGGGAAATAAGTCCAAAGAATATCCTAATACTCACCTTTAGCAGAAAGGCTGCAGATGAGATAAAAGAGAGGATTCGATCACATATCGGAAAAGATGCTGACCAAATAATCTCAGGGACATTCCATTCATTCTGTTTAGGATTTTTGAGGGGGAATAGCAAAACATTTACTGATACCTTCGGTTTTAACGGCGCACCTTCAGTTCTGAATGAGGAAGCGAGAGAAGCGCTAAAGAAAAAGATGCTTCATTCCTCTCTGGACCAGTTTTTAGGATTGCCCTCTAACATTGTTGAAGGACTTTGGGATAATCTTGATAGTATAGATAAAAGAACCCTAAAGATGTTGAAAGTCTTCGGAATAACAGATAAACTTCGTGATTTGATGAAGCAATTCAAGGATTTAAAAAGATCGAAAAACCTAATAGATTTTAATGATATGATAAATTTCACAATCGAGATATTATCAAACAATAAGACTATCAGAAAAAGGATAAACCAAAGATTTCAATACGTTTTTGTTGATGAGTTTCAGGATACATCAGAGGATAATTTTAGGTTGTTAAAACTCTTATTACCTGATAAAGATCCCAATCTTTTTGTTGTTGGGGATGATTGGCAGTCAATTTATGGATTTAGAGGGGCTAAAATTGATTATATAGTAAATATGAAAAAGTACTTCCCTCAGGTTAATATAATAAAGCTCAAAAAAAATTACCGTTCCAGAAAGGAGATTGTATCTATCTCCAATAAGTTTATAAAAAAAAATAAAATCAGAACAAGCAAAAAATTGATCTCAACTAAAGGAAATGGAGGCGAGATCAGGGGATTTCAAGCTGAAAGCATGGAAGAGGAACTTGAAATTCTTAAAAATATTCTAAAAAAAGAAGAAAATCATTGTGATGATATTGCTATTCTCTATAGAAACAACTGGCAAGGCAAATCGATAATTACTAATATTAATGACTGCAAATCGATCAAATATGAAAAAACAAAATTGATGACTATTCACTCATCTAAGGGTCTAGAATTTGAAACTGTAATAATTACAGGAGTTAATGATGGAATTATACCTGATATGGCATGTGACATTGAAGAGGAGAGAAGGCTTATGTATGTTGGATTGACAAGGGCAAAGGAGAGATTATATATTATTCATCATAAAACTCCTATGGGAGAAGCAGCAAGATTTGCAAAAGAACTTGGATTTTCAACATCGCAATAGATAATATCATTTTCGAACAATTCTATTACATACTATTATATATAATCAGACCTCTGCATCTACTTGTGAATTGATTATTCCTATAGTAAATTAGGCAGTGTATAGAACAAATCTTCCTCTTCACACCTAAGATGAAAAATATTTAAAGCTCTCAATTTGAAATATAAATTATTAATTTGCTATTGACAAAATTCAGATAAATATTTAGATATAACAATATCAAGATAGACTACTTTTATTGTCTATTATTAATTAAAGCAAAGATAATATACAAAGGGGAATTTTATGGATGCGTTTATATTAAATATTATCAACGAATATCACTTAGCTTTTCAGCATACAATTTATATTGGGGGTATCGTTGCTGCATTTGTTGCAATATGCGGAATGATAAGATTCGGCATCGCAATCAGGAGAAGAGCTACAGGTGTATATCCGCCAGCTGCAAATCAGATGGAAGGTCATTAATTATTCCTGAAGGGTAATGCATTACAGCGTAAATCTTTATAAATATCTAAGGGGAAATCACATCAGATAGGAATTTATAACAATCTAAAATGATCTTCCTTTTAAAAGTCAAATTTCCAGATTACAAATAAAATTATAACTAAGATTTGACAAATATCATCCCTTTTTTATAAAAATATCGTCAAAGAAATTTTTACAGTACTATAATCAATTATGAGAGTGAGGTTCCTCCTTTGCTTATATAAAATTAACTACGATCGAATCTATATTAATTAGTTAATGTAATAATCTATTAAAACTGAAATCTGATCCCGACCTGGGTAGTAAAGCTTTCAGTAATGCTTGTTAAAACAGCAGCTCCTTCAACCTGAATCTTTAGTGCCCATATATTCATCTCAAGACCTAGTGTCCACTTTGGAATAACCAATGAGGGTTCCATCTTGTTTCGTGACCTTAATTCTACTTCACCAATATGAAGGTCGCCAAGATTAACAGTACCTACATCTGCATCCTTTGCATCTAAATTCCCTTCAGCATCTGTATTAAAGTTTATTGATCCAAAATTGAATGATACTGAAGGGCCTGTATAGAAACTGAAAATATAAAAAATATCAGTATAAATAAATATTTCAGGAGTAATGGAAAGCAGACTCCATTCAACACTTGCACTTCCCTCTAATCTTGTATCTGCTTCAATTGTATAGGTTTCATCATCCTGCTCTAAATCTATATCATTAGTATCATGTAATTCATAAACAACTTTCCATTTCCCCTTCATATAATCAAGACCAAGATTAATGCTTATACCCCCGAAAGCTAAAAAATAAGGAATAATAGAGGAAGGTTTTAACCAATTATATCTCCCCTTTATTCCAAAGGAATAGACATTTGAATCTGTAATCTCAGCTTCGATATAAGGTTTATCAATATCATCATCAGTTTTATCATCATATCGATCATCACCATAATCAAAGGTATCATCCACCGAATAGAACCAACCAAGAGAGAAAAATTTTAGGGTTACATCTATATTCTCTGTAATGCCAGTCCCTGCATGGATAGCCGCATTAACTCCACCAAAAGGAACAGTCGGATTATCAGAATCAAAATCATCAAACCTTGTATATTGCCACACACCTCCCCCAGCAGCAGCGCCAAATTCAAAGTGAGGAAAGGGTTTAATTGTTGATTTCCCATTAGGATAACCCAGAGTATTTGTCATAACAAGTCCATTGGGTATTACATCATCATTCTTTGAGAAAAAATCACTCGGTAACTCACTAAAAGTCTGTTCTGCGTCAGTTTTATCTTCAAAATCAATCCCAAAAAGAAATAACAATGGATTTGTATCAATTGTTAACTCTGTCCCAGCATTTAGTTGCAATGGGAAATATATGGAAAAAGAAAAAATAAATGAAAATAAAAAGAACTTTAATTTCATAAAATTACCCCTTAATCTATATAAGGTTATTTAAATAATATCTATTATAATCTTTCAACTAAAAATTAATTTTTTTCCATCAGTTTCGATACTTATTATTGATTCATCAACAATATCACCCTCAAGAAGTTTAATTGAAAGTGGATTTAGCAGATGTTTTTGTATTGCCCTTTTTAAAGGCCTTGCACCGAATTGAGGATCAAAACCGACTTCAGCTAAAAAATTGTATGTGTTAGCATTGAGTTTAAGAGAAATTCCTCTCTGCTCCATTAAATTCTTTCCAATCATATTAAGCTGAAATTTAACAATCCTTTGAATATGCTCTTTAGAAAGTGGATTAAATATAATTATATCGTCAATCCTGTTTAGAAATTCTGGTTTAAAGTTTATTTTCAGCTCTTTCTCTACACCTTTCTTTCTCTCTTCTAACGGGATTGTTGGATCAGCAATATATGACGTTCCAATATTCGATGTCATTATAATAATCGTATTCCTAAAATCAACGGTCCTACCTTTAGAATCTGTAAGCCTGCCTTCATCCAAAATCTGTAAAAAGATGTTAAAAACATCGTTATGAGCCTTCTCAATCTCATCAAAAAGAATTACTGCATAGGGCCTTCTCCTAACTGCTTCTGTTAACTGTCCCCCCTCTTCATATCCAACATATCCAGGCGGAGCTCCGATTAACCTTGCTACAGCATGTTTCTCCATGTACTCAGACATATCGATTCTAATGATAGCTTTATCTTCATTAAATAAAAATTCTGCAACTGCCTTTGCTGTTTCAGTTTTACCAACACCAGTCGGACCTAAAAAAATGAATGATCCTATCGGCATATTAGCATCCTGAATGCCAGACCTGGAACGTCTTACTGCATCAGATATAGCGTTTATAGCTTCTTCTTGACCAACTACCCTCTTTCCAAGTATCGATTCCATTTTCAGAAGCTTTTCCTTCTCTCCTTCAAGCATCTTGCTCACTGGGATTCCGGTCCATCTCGATACTACATCGGCAATTTCCTGTTCAGTAACCTCCTCTTTCAGAAGTGTCTTATCCTTCTGTATCTCTATAAGCTTGTCTTGAATCGCTTTCATTTTTTTTTCAAGTTCAATTATTTTACCATACCTTATCTCAGCAACAAGATTTAGATTTCCTTCCCGCTCTGCCTTTTGTTCTTCAATTTTAAGATTCTCAATCTCTTCCTTCATCCTTCTTAATTCAGTGATAACCTCTTTTTCATTACGCCATTGTGCAACAAGCTCATTTTTCTTTTCATTAAGGTTTGCAAGATCCTCATCAACTCTTTGCAGTCTCTCCTTTGAGGTCTTATCCTTCTCCTTTTTTATTGCCTCTTTTTCTACAGTAAGCTGTATTATCTTTCTCTCAATCTCATCAATTTCAAGAGGCATTGAGTCTATCTCCATCTTAATTATTGATGCAGATTCATCAATCAGGTCAACAGCCTTATCAGGTAAAAACCTATCTGTAATATATCTGTTCGATAACATTGCAGCAGCAACTACAGCAGAGTCCGAAATTCTAACACCGTGATGGACCTCGTATTTTTCCTTAAGTCCTCTTAAAATCGCTATTGTATCCTCAACAGTTGGTTCTTTTGTAAATACAGGCTGAAATCTTCTTTCTAAAGCCTTATCCTTCTCAATATACTTCTGATACTCGTTTAATGTTGTTGCTCCAATACATCTAAGATCACCTCTTGCAAGGGCCGGTTTCAGCATATTAGAAGCATCAACTGATCCTTCAGTAGCACCAGCCCCGATAAGAGTATGAAGTTCGTCTATAAACAAAATCACCTCGCCATTAGATTCTTCTACCTCAAGAATAACTGCTTTAAGTCTTTCCTCAAATTCTCCTCTATATTTTGCGCCTGCAATTAATGCCCCCATATCAAGCGCTGCAATTAACTTGCCCTTAAGATTCTCAGGCACATCTCCTGCAACAATTCTTTGAGCAAGTCCTTCGACAATTGCTGTTTTCCCAACACCAGGTTCACCTATCAGTACAGGATTGTTCTTTGTTCTTCTAGTTAAAACCTGCATAATCCTTCTAATTTCTTCATCCCTACCAATAACAGGGTCTAACTTGCCCATTCTGGCAAGCTTTGTCAGTTCTTTAGCATATCTCTCAAGGGCATTATACTTTTCTTCAGCGCTCTCATCAGTAGCTCTTTTGCTTCCACGAATTTCCATAAGAACCTTAAGAATATTTTCTTTTGTAAATCCATGAGCATTGAGTATCTTTTTAGCTCGTGTATTCCCAACGCTTGAAAGAGAAAGAATCAAATGTTCAGTGCTTAAATATTCATCTTTAAGATTTATAGCCTCATTCCATGCTTCATTGAGTATATTCTGCAGATCACTGGAATATGCGCCCCCCCCTGGTCCTGCTCCTATCTGTTTCGGGAGATTGGATATAGCGTTATCTGTTTCTGAGCTAATATCGAATGTTGAAATACCGATTTTCTGTGCTATTGAATTAAAGATACCCCCATCCTGATCTGACAGAGCCTTTAACAGATGCTCTGGTTGTATTTCATAATGCTTATGGTCAGCTGCAATATTTTGTGCAGCGACAATCGCATCCTGTGCTTTTAAAGTTAATTTATCCATTCTCATTTATATTTCCTCCTAAACTATTACGATCTTTTAGATCCCATCCCACTAAAAAATCATGGATATATTATTATCATAACCTTTTATAAAAGGATAATCTATTAAGAAATTTCAGATTTATTTAAATAATATTTATGTCTCATATTTTAATATAATAATAAGAATGCTAACTGTCAACACAAAGAAATATCATTTCCATCACATTGAATACATAACACAATTTAGTAATTTCTATTTTTGGAATTTATATCTATATCAGAACACAAATGAGAGCATTGCTTACTTAGGTGATTACTATCTATAGTACTTTGGTAAAATATTATATTAAAGTGAAATGAGATTATCTACTAACTCTTCCGGTGCTGAAAAAAAAGGAGAATGACTTCTATCAAGAGAGATAACACGTCTACATCCTAAATCAGAATACATCTTTTTTTGCAGTGATGTAGTTATTGCCATATCCTGAAGGCATTCAATATATACCCTGTCAACTTGACCAAAATTTTCTTCACTTATTCTTACAGGAGTTACAAAGGGAGAAAATGCCTGCTTGTCAATGAGCGACTCTGCTATTTTAATGTCCTCAATTGAACAATCACTATAGAATATATCCCTTATTGCATTATTATTGATAGTACAGTAGGTTCTATCTTGATCGATCTTCATATTTGGTACTAATAATGAATTAGTATCACCTCTATGTATCTGGGTGGCAGATTCCCCGTTTTTTAGTAAAAATGCTGAAAGATAAACTAATGTTTTGATCTTATTTGGACATTTTTCAGCAACTTGAGATATTATAGCACCTCCCAAACTATGACCTAGAAGTATAACAGGTTCAGACTGCTTATCCAATAAACTCAGAATACAAGTAATATAAGCTTGGAAAGTAACATTCTTAAGCGGTGTTTTATCCCTGCCATGGCCTGGTAGATCAGGAGCTTCTACTTTATGCCCTTTTTGCTCCAACAGCGGAATTACTTTATTCCAGCACCAACTTCCATGCCAGGCACCATGTACTAAAATATAAATACTCATATAATTATTATTGAAAAAAATATTTTTAAAAATCATCTCTTAAATAAGAGATATGATCTGTTTTTGCTTGTTTCTGAATCCTTTTTTTATTAGCTCTTTTAATTCTTATAGAAAAATATTTCTTATTCTCTCAGGGATGTGAAATAGTTCTTTGCAAACTAATTATTAAAACAAATTTAAGACGATTAGTGAGAAA
>JAXHTB010000119.1:0-9861 GCA_034190185.1 Spirochaetota bacterium
ACCTCGTCAACGAGGCGGCGCTGATGGCCGCCCGCGGCGGGCGCTCGCTGGTGGATATGGAGATGTTCGAGAAGGCCAAGGACAAGATCATGATGGGTGCCGAACGGCGCTCCATGGTCATAAAAATATACTGCCTGTCACCATTGAGGCTGTAAAAGCAGATATGACAATAGGTGATATTACCAAGATTTATAGTCAAGATCCTATGTGAAATTGTAAATAGTCCGTCAATATTTTCTAAGGAGGAAATTTTATGAAAGGGGTATCTTTTACACTTTCGGCAATTGTTTTTTTATCTATTTTGATATTGTCAAAAGTACAGCATCCAATTATAGAAAGGCAGTCGGACAAACTCGGTCAAGGTGAAATTATTTTAATAAATAATAATATTAATCTGACGGATATCGGCAGCTCCATAAAATCGTTAATGATCTTATTTCAAAGCAAAAAAAATACTACAGCAAGACTTGGTGTTAATAAACTTGTAACAAACGACATTGATGAAAAGACAGCTTCAAAGATCACTACAATAATATATAATAAACTCAAGGCAATAAAAGGAGCAAAGAGGGTAGTTTATAGGGTAAAGGACGGTATTTCCAAAAGCACAAACAGGCAGTTGATCGGAAGGATCAGCAAACTAGGTAAAAGTTATGTTTTATCAATAAAAGTAGTGGAAGGAGAAAAAGGTAAATTGCTGTTTAATGAAACTGTAATAATAAAAGGAGATGATGATATTGAAGAATCTATTGACAATGTTGTAAAAAAGATAAGCAGTGAAAAAAGTATATGGTAGAATCGTTTAGCTTCTATGAATTCATTATTGACTAAAGGGAGCAATATGATTATATAAATAATTCAATGAATTTGCCTTTTCGAGGGTATTTTATTATATTTTATATATCGGAATTCTGATTGATTTTTTGATCTTCGCTATTTACAAAATGTCAACTTTCATTGCTAAATAATGAAGGATTAAAGTCAGGTTCTCGATATCCTGTCTTCGTCATTATAAATTACCACAAGCGCTTTCTTTTGTCCTATATTCGCCAATTTCGAGGATTTTGGCGAGGATAAAGGGCAAAGTAGTGGGGGCGAAGGGCTCTTCCCACCTACATGTATCGTGGGCTTTTCACTTGGCTCCCAGAATCCTTTGCTGTGAAGCAGTATATCTTGGTTAACCCTGGAGGAATTATGAGAGGTTTTATAATCTTCATGAATGTAGTTGCAATAGTATTTCTTTTTTCTTGTAGTGAGATGATACAGGAAGGACTGGAATCAACAGAAGACCCGCGCGTGCCAGAGATAAATGTTAAGCAGGGATCAACTGATATATCATCAGGAGGAAGTTATACAATAAGTGAATCGCAGATAATAGATATTAGCGCAGAGGTTGTTTTTACTATTGAAAACATCGGATCTGCAGATCTGGAACTTACTGGTGATTCAGTTATATTGATAACCGGTGAAAATGCAGACGAATTCACAGTAACCGAGCTGCCGGATACTATTATTGAAGGAGGTAGAAATACGACCTTTTCGATAGTCTTTAGTCCTGACTCTGTTTCTGATAAGTCAGTAATACTAACCATAGAGAATACTGACTTTGATGAGAGTACTTACTCTTTCACAATTACAGGAACCTCTCAATCAGAGATAAATGTTAAGCAGGGATCAACTGATATCGTTTCAGGTAGTGGCAGTTATAGTATAGTTGGTGTAAAAACAGGTGAATCAAGCTCTGAGGTTGTTTTTACTATTGAGAATACAGGGACATTTAATATAAATTTGACAGGCGCTTCGCCAGTTTTATTAAGCGGAGATGATGCTAGTGAATTTAGTGTTGCTGAACAGCCTGACACAGTTATTGCGCCTGGTGCTAATTCAACATTCAGTATAGTTTTTTCTCCAGCAAGTATTGGTGATAAAACAGCAACCATAACCATAGAGAACAATGATTACGATGAATCATCGTATACTTTTACAATCAATGGAACAACAAAACCTGCACCCGATTTTAGCGCACGGTTAAGGTATGGTTGCAAACCAATGTTAGTTAGCTTTGAAGATAGATCAATCCCAAGTGGAGATATTACTTCTTGGGCTTGGGATTTTAATGCTGATGGCATTATTGATGATACTAATCAGAATCCTACATATAAATATACAAAAGAGGGTATATATTCAGTTGTTTTAACTGTAACCAGTCATGGGGGAGAATGGTATAAGGTAAAAGCAGGTTATATTACAGTTACAGAACCTGAAAAGACAATTGTTACTTCGAACTTAGATGGAATTGAAACAATTGCACTTGCTGATATAAATGGTGACAATATGCTCGATATTGCAGCATCAGCATATTTAGGTGACCAAATCGTCTGGTACGAAAATAATGGGGATACAACGTTTACACAACGTGATGTTGATAATAGCTTTGCAAAATCAATTGCAATAGGGGCTGTAGATTTAGATGAGGATGGTGATGTGGATATCATAGGAGCACAATTTTTAGCTACTGGATTTGTCTGGTGGGAAAATGTGGATGTAAATCCAGGACAGGGTGACGGCAATGGACTGAACTGGACAGAGCATTCGATTGGTTCGTATGAGAAGATCAATTTTCTTATACCTTATGATATGGATAAAGATAATCATACAGATATTCTAACCTGTCAGGCTAATAGTATATCAAGTGAAATTGCATGGTGGAAAAATGATGGCAGTGGTACACTTGTAAAAAATTCTGTAGGTGTAGATTCAATAAATGTCATGACTGTCTATCCAGGCGATATTGATAATGATGGTGATGTGGATATTGCCGCTGTAACTGGGACAGTATATAATGGGGATTTTTCATGGTGGGAAAATCCGGAGATTGGGGGAAATACTATATGGGAAAAACACATCATAAAGGATGATATAAACTTCGGCTCATCTGTATGTGCAGCAGACTTTGATGGTGATGGAGATTTAGATATTACAGGTACAGAGGACTATGGCAATACAGTATATTGGTGGGAGAATGTGGATTCTAATGGTTCAACATGGAATGAGCATGTTCTTTTAAGTGATGCGCCTGGTCCGGAAAAAATTGAATGTACAGATTATGATGATGATGGAGATATAGATATTATTGCTGCAATTGAATATGCAGACCAGATTGCGCTTTGGGAGAACGATGGTAATGGCTCATTTATAAAGTATGATATTGATAATAGTTTTGTAGATGTTAGATATATCTGTGTAGGTGATGTTGACGGAGATGGCAAAAAAGATATTGTTGGTAGTAGTTTTTATAATGATACAATAGCTTATTGGAATTTAACTTTTGATGTATGGCCGTCACATTCAGTAAATGAAATTAATTTTGTGGGTGTTAAAGCTATAGATTCAATAGATTTGGATAACGATGGAGACATAGATGTTTTAGGGGCTGCAGTGATTGAAGATGATTTAGCCTGGTGGGAAAATGATGGTGAGGGACGATTTACAAAAAGGTTTATTGATAAAAATTATGATGGAGCCTGTGATATTACATCAACAGACTTAGATAATGATGGTGATATGGATATATTGGGTGGTGCTTCGACTGGTGTTAGTTGGTGGGAGAATACTGGCGAAGAAAATTTTACCTCCCATGAGATAGATAGTGCTACTTATGCTGCCTCTGTACATACTGGAGATATTGATGGAGATGGCTTTAAAGATGTTCTTGCTGCTTATAATTATTATGAGGGATCTATCGTATTGTGGAAGAATAATGGAGACGGAAGTTTTAATAACTCTATCAATATTATAGACAGACTTGGAAATCCTACATGTATTTATACATCAGATATAGATGGCGATGCCGATTTGGATGTAGTAAGTTCTTCCACAGATTCTAGTGGTTATACAGAAAATATATGCTGGTTTGAGAATGATAACGGGACAGGAGATTCCTGGACAACTCATGTTATAGATTATACTTTTGAAGGAGCGAGTTCTGTTTATCCTGTTGATATCGATAATGATGGTGATATAGATTTATTGGCTACTGCGAATGTTGACAACCTTGTTGTGTGGTATGAAAATGACGACGTTTTTGGGCCTGGTACTGGGAATGGATCTTCATTTACAATACACGAAATTGAAAATAATTTTATAGGAGCTTCATCTGTTTACGCCATTGATTTAAACAATGATGGCACTAAAGATGTTATTGCTTCTGCAAAAGATGATAATATGGTTTCACTCTGGTATAATGAAGGTAATGGCGTTTTTGGTATGATGGAGATTATTGGAACAGATTTTACAGGAGCTATTTCAGTAAAAGCCTCTGACATAGACACTGACGGGGATTTTGATATTATAGGAGCTGCAAATACAGACGATGATATCTTCTGGTGGGAAAATAATATAATTAAATATGGCAACTAAAACATCTTCTTTAAATAATCGATTATAAAATTTCAATACCAAATTTTTTATCAATAATACAGTTGAATAATTATTTTTGACGGAATTAAGCTATCTAATTTAGTTATGATCTGTATCGATTTTACAGAAATCGATCTTTTCAGTAATGTTAAACGTTATCTATTGCTTAGGAGCAAAAATATGCAAAAAAATTTTTTTTTCTCGATCGTAATATGTTCATTTATTATTTTAGCTTTACCTCTTTCTGCAAAGGATAAAGACCGTGTGGCTGTTTTGGATTTTAATGCTCATAACTGCCCACAATCACTTGCAAAGGTGATTTCTGACATGGTTGGAGCAAAAGTATTTGAAACTCATATCTTTACAATAGTAGAGAGGGGGCAGATCGATCAGGTCTTTAAGGAACTGGAGCTGCAGCAAACAGGGTGTACAGATTCGGAGTGTGCAGTTGAAGTTGGCAAAATGCTATCTGCTAATAAGATAGTGATAGGCACAGTACACAAAGTAGACAGGTATATCGTAATTCTGAAGATTGTTAATGTTGCAGACAATCATATAGAGGGCAATTACAGAGTGGAAGCGATTGATGAATCCGAGTTTGAGGATGCTATTCAGGAGGTTATTGAAAAGATGAAATACGATTTCAAAACTGATTCCTTTTTAAGTTATTCAATATCTGCTGGCTTTCTGTATGCAATGGGTGATTTTGAAGATGTGGCAGAATATGGATACGGTATAAATCTCAATGCTAATATAAACAATTTTCTTTTCAGAAGTGCAATACTAACCTTATCAGCAGGTTTCTATTCTTTTACAGGTGCAGACGATTCTATAGATTCTATAATGATAATTCCGGTATCTCTGTATTTTGGATACTCCTTTAAAATATCCAGAAAGTTCAAAATTGTGCCTTCAATTGGAGGTGGATATCTTGTCAATATGATGAGCTATGATAAGGATAATGCGGATCAGGTTGGCAATTATAATTATTCAAGAGAGATATTTTACGATCCTACAGCTTCTGTAAGATGCGATATAGATTATGCAGCTCTTCCATATCTGTATATATCTCTGTCTCCACAGTATACGTTTTTATTTGAAAAGAAAAAGACAGGGCAGATGCTTGGCGCAAATCTTGGCGTAAAGTTGTTCCTTTAATGAGAAGATTTTGATGATACATCCTTAATTTTATTTACAAGGTCTTTACCCAGAATATTTTGTATTTTTATTAGTAACTCCGGATTTAACTGACCCAGACTTCTTAGTTTTTCCTGATTCCAAGTTATATACTCAATCTCTCCCTTTGCGACAATATCAGCAGTGGCTGGTTCCTCTGTCAAAAAGCTCATCTCTGCAATAAAATCTCCACTAGATAATGTCGTAATATTGTTTCCATTCTTTATTACATCAACATTTCCTGTTAATATCAAAAGGAGTTCATCTAGATGCTCACCTTCTTGAATTAATAAATTATTGTTTGTTTTCTTTTTACTTCCCAAATTCCAGAAATAAAGCAATTCATGTTGAGTCATAACAGAGAAAATTTCTTTGTGAAGTTCCTCAAGATATGTTGGCAGCTTTATCGGTTTTCTCTCTCTAATAAGACGAATTACTTGAAATGTATTTATCAGAAAAAATAGTGTATTCCAAAAGGCAGTTGCATGATTATTTATCATTATTGCATAACAGGCTAGTAATAACTGTCCGCTCATTAGAATTGAGCGCAACCATAAAATATCGCGCACAATAAGTCCTAATAGCATTAAAAAATAGCCAAGATTTACAAGAATTCTTTCAATTATTAACATCATAACCTCAAATAAATTAGTATATATTAAATTATAGAATTAATATATTAGAAGTATATAATTCCTATAGATTTTGGAAATTCATATCATAATATATGAAATGTAGTATTTAATATTTTTTTTAGTCGTATTTGTTTTGCTTATCTTATTTTTAGGTTGACAATATTTTGCCTGAAACTGATTATTACACCTTAAATTAGATATTAAATTACTTTGTCCATTTGTTATGAGTGTTTAGTAATCTATAATGTAATCACTCACCTATATGTTAATTTTTTGGTATTATTTTAAAAATGAATTATCTTAGTAAATCTTGAATAACATAATATAATTTATGTATATTTTTTGTATTAAGATTTATACATTTAATTAATAATGATTATAGATTTTTCGCTATAGATTAGCAGTTATTCTATAAGTAATTCAGTATTTTAAGACTTACCATTTTAAGAATATTGTTTTTTTTATTTCAAGTCTTTTAGAAATAAAATGAATTATGATTAATTAAGGTGACTAGATGACTCATTCTTTGAACAATAGAAACAATAATACTACTTTAAAAAATGATGATTATTCACTCGATTTCCTGTTCAATCCAAAATCAATTGCAATTGTAGGTGTGTCAAGTAATCCTTCCAGTTCGATAAATGGAATGTTCCTTTATCCGCTTCTCGATTTTAATTATAAAGGAAAGATCTATCCAGTTAATCCTAAATGCGGTGAGATTATGGGATTAAAGATATATCCTGATATTATGGATATTCCAGGACCTGTTGATCATGTTATTGCTATTGTTCCAGCCCAGGTTAGCCTTCAGCTTGTTAAGAGCTGTGTATCAAAAGGTGTTAAGTCCATTACTTTCTATACAGCCGGATTTAGCGAGATTGGAGACGATGATGGAGCAGATCTTGAGTCTCAGATAATCAGGATCGCTCGTGAGGGAGGGATTCGTATTGTCGGTCCAAACTGTATGGGAATTTACTATCCTAAGGGGAGGTTGGCCTACTGGCCAGAATTCCCAAAAGAAGAAGGCAAAGTTTCATGCCTCTGTCAAAGTGGCGGGAACAGTGTTCATCTTATCTGGATGACTGCTCCAAGAGGAATACGTTTTAGTAAGGTAATAAGCTTTGGTAATGCGGCTGATATTGATGAAGTAGATTTAATTGAATTCTTCACCCAGGACCCAGAAACAGAGATCATAGCAATGTATATTGAAGGTGTAAAAGATGGAAAGCGATTTATTAATGCACTGGGAGAAGCTGCAAAAATAAAACCGATAATTATGCTTAAAGCTGGATGCAGTGAGTCAGGAACTAGAGCCGCTGCTGGACATACTGGAGCATTGGCTGGAAGCGATTCTACATGGGATGCTTTATGTAAACAACTCGGTGTTGTTCGGGTTAATAGTATTGAAGAATTGTCAGATATGATTGTAACATTTTCTCTGATGTCATCATTTACAGGATCAAATGCAGCTATTCTTACAGTTGGTGGTGGAGTAAGTATCCTTGCAGCAGACGAGTGTGAAAGAAATGGTATAAATATACCACCTTTAGATCAGGAAATACACGATCAATTGTGTGCTTTTACACCTAATGTGGGTAATATCCTGAAAAATCCTATAGATTCACAATTGATATTCTGGGACCCAAGCCAGTTTGCAAGTACTATCAAAACCATTTCTAATTGGGATACAATAGATTTCCTAATAACTCCGCTTATTGGCGGAGTTCCCTCAAGGTCTGGTCCGCTTATGTCGTATGATGTTATTGCTAATACAATTCCAGAATGGAACACTTCTTCATTAAAACCTTTGGCAATAGTTATTGAAACAGGTATTAGACCAGAAGTTTCTCAAAATGCATTTTCAGCTCAATCATGCTTTGCTTCTGCTGGATTCCCTGTTTATCCAACTGTTGCCAGGGCAGCTAAAGCAATAAGTAAATATATTGAATATAATAATCATATTTTAAATCGTAATAAAGCAAGATGACAAAATCATCCTATTATCTTTTACTGTAGAGAGGTCAATTAAATAATGGAACAGAAATCTATAGACTTTTTATTTTTTCCAAAATCAGTTGCATTTGTTGGAATTTCAAGTGATCCATCTAATCCCTTGAGAGATATGTTTTTAAAACCTATGCGTAATATTGATTTTAAAGGCCCATTATATCTAATAAATCCAAAAGGTGGCGATATTGAGGGTATTCAGGTTTATCCTAGTCTTGAGTCAGTTCCGGGACAGGTTGATTTTGTAATAGCCACTCTTCCTTCTAATTATTCACTTCAGCTTATTGAGGAATGTATAAAAAAAGGTGTTAAGGCTGTTCATTTTTTTACTGCTGGCTTTAGTGAAACTGGCAATAAAGATGAAATAGAATTAGAAAAGAAGTTGGCAAAGAAGGCCAGAGAAGGAGGTGTAAGAATTGTAGGTCCGAATTCAATGGGGGTATATTGCCCCAAGGGAGGAATTTCTTACTGGGCAGATTTTCCAAAGACTCCTGGTAATGTGGGTTACATATCTCAAAGCGGAGGGAATAGTATACATCTTGTTCAAATGGCTTCAGCTAGAGGAATACATTTCAGCAAGGTTGTAAGCTATGGCAATGCATGTGACCTGAATGAATGTGATTACATTGAATATCTGGCAGATGATCCTGATACTGAAATAATTGCTGTATATATTGAAGGAGTTAGAGAGGGAAAGAGATTTATCGATATATTGACTAAAGCTGCAAAGAAAAAACCAGTAATTTTATTAAAGGGTGGAGTAAGTGAGGCTGGAATCAGGGCAGTAGCAAGTCATACAGGATCCCTCTCAGGAAGTAATTCCACTTGGGATGCGCTTTGCAATCAATTAGGAGTAATACGAGTCAATAGCCTGGAAGAGTTAACTGATATGCTTGTAATATTTCATTTTATGACAGTACCTATTGGCAGGAATGTTGGAGTAGTTGGTATAGGCGGCGGCGCCAGTGTTTTATCTACAGATGAATGTGAAAGAAATAATTTATATGTTCCTCCTCTATCCAAGGAGATTAGTGATAAAATCATGGAGTTTACTCCGCATGTTGGTAATATTATTAAAAATCCTATTGATTCTCAACTAATGTTTAGAGATCCAGGACTTTTTGTAGAAACAGTGAGAATTGTATCGGATTGGGAGGAGATCGATCTTATTATTGCTCTTCTCATGTCAACAGATGTTTTCCCATCTTTTGGTGAGACAAGTATGTATGGTCTGCTTGTTGATACAATGCTCAACTCATGTAAGGTATCGTCAAAGCCGATTGCTGTTATGATCCAACCTGGTATTCGTCCTGAAATGACTAAGGAGGCATTTGAGGCTCAGCAGAAATTTGTTTCTATGGGTTTTCCTGTATTTCATTCTGTGTCTCACGCAGCTAATGCTGTAAATAAATTTATCAATTTTTGGAGATGGAAAGAAAAACGCAAAATATAGGAAAGCAGTGAATATGTAATCATTACTAACAAGTTAGCATGAAAATAGTAGGGGCGAACGGCCGTTCGCCCCTACTGATAAATATAGTTCTTCTATCTATTCAGTAGTAAAGCTCCATACCTCGCTCTCTGTCTCTCCTCCGTTGTTGTCCGATGCTACAACCTTCCA